>NZ_JMLG01000007.1:0-126122 GCF_000686645.1 Desulfofundulus thermocisternus DSM 10259 | reverse complement strand
CAGCATCATGGGCAAAAAACTCCTGCTCATTTAGAAAACCTCCCGGTATAACCTGTCCCCTCCAGCATAGCAGGAAAAAGAGCCACCGGCAAGTAAAAAGGCCCTTTTGAAAAGGGCCGCAGGTTGTCGACAAAGTGCCCCCGGGGTGTGCCCTGGTTTTACTCGTCGCTCCCGGTCGTTTCGCTTGCCGGGCCTTAAGGCCCCGGCTCCGGTCTTCGGCGGGTACCGGCCACATTCACACCTCCTGTGTTCAGGTGGCCTCCGCGGACATCCTGTCCGCGGCCCCGCCTCATCCCGTCGCCTCGGCCTGGCCCGGCAGCGCTCACTCCAGGTCGCTCCTGCTGTAAAACCAGGGCACATGGAGAGTTTGTCAACACTCTGAGGCCCTTTTAAAAGGGCCGGGAATTGTTATAAGGGACCCGTTCAGGCCGTAGCCTGATCAATGATCCTCCGGTAGGGGTCGCTCTGGTCACCGCCGGGTTCGAGCAACCGGCAGATGCTCCCGGCGGTGTTTTCGTCAATACCCGCTTCTGCCAGCAGGGCCAGCACTTCCTCCCTGGACCAGCCCTTGATCCTGGCGGCCGGGCCGATCAGGCTGGCCGCCAGGGGAATCAGGGGTTCTGCTTTTTCAGCCATGGCCATTTCTTCCGCCCTTTGAGCTGCTTTCAGAGACCGGTTCAACAGGTCGCGATCTTCCGGTTTAAGCCTTTTGCGCAGCGCCACTTCCAGCCTGGTCCTGATAATCTGGGGCTGGTTTTGTATTGCCCTGGCCATTTCGCCCAGACATTTACTGGCATAAGAACACCAGGCGGCACAGCCGGGATCGAACCGGGGATTCCCCACCAGTTGTTTACAGTTGGGGCAGCGCAGGGTTATGTCGTCTTTCCAGAATTCAATGCTTTGACCGCAATGGGGGCAGGGCGACTCAAATATATCTTCCGGTTTCCAGAAACTGCGATCCTGTCCCGGGCACTTCCATAAAGACATGGTCACTCCTCCTTTTCCGGTTGTTGAGATGATCTTAATATTTCCGGGCAATAGAAATCTGTGAGTATGGTCACACTATTTGACGAAGTAGGTAAAAATCCAAGAAAGGTGGGGTGAAGATGAAAATTGCCGTTCAGGACAACCTGGAAGAAGTGAAAAATTATCTGGCTTCCCAGGGGTATGAGGTGGTCAGTCCCGCCAATGCTCTGGGTGCGGCGGCCATGGTTATTACCGGCGATATGGATGCCCGGGAAGAAGAGCAGACCCTGGCCCTGGCCACCAATCCGACCATTACCAACTATGCCCCGGTCATTAACGCCGCCGGAAAGTCACCGGAACAAATTCTGCAGAAGATCAGGGAAATAGCTGGGGAAAAGAAATCCTAAACCGGACTTTATAGCTTTCTATTTCAGTGAATTTGAGTTCTGTTAATTGGCTGCCTGCCCGCGGGGCAGGCATTTTTTTTAAAACCGGGCTTTATTAGCAGGTGCGTGAATGCCGGTAGAAGAAATAATAGGCAGTTGTTATCCACCGGGAGGTGCTGGCAATGCTGCAGTGGCCAGCCGGGGTGCTTGTCCGGGAGGTGGGGCCGCGGGATGGCCTGCAAAACGAACCCCGGACCATCAGCACCGATCAGAAAATCCGGTTGGTAGAGTTACTGGCAAGAGCCGGGGTAAGGGCTATTGAAGCCACTTCCTTTGTGCACCCCAGGGCAGTGCCCCAGATGGCCGATGCGGAAGAAGTAATTTCCGGAGCCCGCAGTATCCTGGCTGTTCTGGAAGCGAAGGAAGGAGTGCAGGGAGTGGTGCTCAGCGCCCTGGCGGGCAACCGCCGGGGAGTGGAAAGGGCCCTGGCTGCGGAAGTGGATGAAGTGGTAATGGTGGTTTCCGCCAGCGAAGAACACAACCGGGCCAATATGCGCATGTCCATTGGCCAGTCCCTGCGGCAGGTGGAGGAAGCAGTTGCCCTGGCAATGGGTACGGGGGTGGTAATTCGCGGGGCGGTAGCCGTGGCCTTCGGCTGTCCTTACCGGGGAGAGATCCGGCCGGCCGAAGTAAGGGAGGTTGTTGAGGCCCTGGCCGGGATGGGTATTAAAGAGGTCACCCTGGCCGATACGGCCGGCCTGGCCAACCCCAGGCAGGTATACGAACTGGTGAACATGCTCTGCCGTGAATACCCGGCAGTAAACTTTGCCCTGCATTTTCACGACGCCTGCGGGATGGCCCTGGCCAACATTGTTACAGGTATTCAGGCCGGGGTGAAGATCATTGAAAGTTCCGTGGGCGGGCTGGGGGGCTGCCCGTTTATTCCCGGGTCGGCAGGCAACGTGGCTACGGAAGATGTGGTGTATATGCTGCAGCGCATGGGCATAGAAACGGCCATTGACCGGCACAGGCTGGAGGATTGTATATCGTGGCTGGAAGAAATTTTGGGCCGTAAGCTGCGGGAAAGAAAGCCCGGATGCACAAACAGTACCGTTTGAACTCCCCATGGATGATTTTCCCGCATTCCAGAGGCCCTCATTAACTACCCGTTTGCTCCGGTGAACCTCTGGCCAGATTAGTGCCCGGCTCAAAGCTCCGGCACCTGTATGCAGGATTTTCCTTCCCCGCTGTCGAAGGGAAAGGTAAAACCAGCCAAAGGGGAGGGAATAAACTTGTCCTGCCGGAAGTTGCCTGTATGCCTGCTGGCGGCAGTGGTGATTTTTTTCTGCGGGTGGTTTTCCACAGGGATGGCATCAGCAGGGGAAGGAACATTCAATGATATTCAAGGGCACTGGGCGGAAAGAGTCATTCTGGAAATGAACGCATACGATATTGTCCACGGCTATCCCGGGGGAGAATTTCGTCCCAATAATAAGGTGACCATGCTGGAAGCGGTGGTAATGATCCTCAACACCCTGGGGTGGGATGAAGAAGCCGGGCAGGCGGATCTTTCCGGCCTGCAGTTTCATCCTTCTGTGACCTGGGGCAGGGAATACCTGGCTCTGGCGGTGGAAAAAGGTATGCTTACCCGGGCGGGCCTGCCGCAGATAGACAGCCAGCGGCTGGCCAGCCGGGTGGAAGTGGCGGCTCTGGTCTGCCTGGCCCTGGGTTTAACCCCCGATGCCAGCCAGGTGACCTTCTTTGATACCGGTGACATTCCCGAGAAATACCGGGGTTACGTGGGGGCTGTGGTAAAACAAGGTATCATACAGGGAATGCCCGGCAACATGTTCATGCCCGGCGAACCTGTTACCCGGGCGCAATTATGTGCCATCCTGTCCCGGTTAATTGACCGGAAACTGATCCCGCCTCCGCCACCCATGGAGCTGGTGGTGGGCCGGATAACCTCCATTGATATGATTAAAGAAAAAGTCCTCCTGCGTAACCTTGAGGGGGAGAAAACGGTCTTACTGCCTGCAGATATTACCATATTTACCGCCTCCGGAACCACCGGGCCGGAGTTTTTAAAGACAGGAGATCGCCTCAAATGTATTGTGGATGTACGGAACAACGTCCGCTATGCGGCTTTAATGGACGATGCTTCCATTGCGAATTCGGTTGAGGGCCTGGTTGTTTCCTTCAGCAGGGATGGCTCGGGTTATAACCTCACCCTGGAAACCAATGAAGGGGACTACCTTACCTGCCCGGTAGAGGACGATGCCCGGCTGTTCAGAGCAAGTAGGGAAACCGATACCTACAGACCGGTGGAAAACGACTATGTTCAAGCCGGGCTGGATGTTAACGGCCGGGTTGTGAGGATAGACATTTATCCTCCGGAAAGGATCAGCGGTACTGTGGTGGAGGTGGGTGGAGCTTCCCTGACCCTCAGGAGGCAGGGTGAGGAGGAAGAATACGCGGTAAGTCCCCGGGTGCAGGTAACCAGGAATTATGTTCGCGGGATGAACTTTAGTGAATTGAGGCGGGGTGACCGGGTGGAAGCGGTGGTCATGAAGAGGACCATCTTCCAGGTTAATCTCCTGTCGGACGTGCTCACCGGGCAGAGCGGGATGGTATCCCGGGTGCATAGTAAAGCCATATATCTCTACGTGGGGGACGAAGAGAAGCGCTATGAACTGGATGAACAGGTAGAAGTGATCAGGGACGGGCGCCTGATCGATGTGCGTGATTTGCGCCGGGGGGATTATGTTAACTTCGAGGTGGATGGACGGGGTTACGTTATCACCATTGAAGTCCTGGATGAAGATGAAGGTGAATTCGAAGGAACGGTGAAGTACCTGGATGTTTACCCCACGACCTGGTTAACCATTGCCCTCCCGGGAGGCCTGGAAATGGAATACGAAGTATCTGGAAAGGTAGATGTGCTACGGGACGGAGACAGGATCAACCTGAGCGATATCATTCCCGGTTCACAGGTTGCCGTCCGGGTTGAAGACGGGAAGGTGACGGAAATAGAGGTACTGGACGATCAAAACCTTACCGTGAAATGCCTGGTGTCCGGTGTTAACCCGGAACGCCGGAGAATCACCCTGGAGATTAACGACCGGTACTTTACCTATTTCCTGGCTCCCGGAGCCGCCATACTGGATCGTAACGGCAAGCCGGTATCTTTAGAGGATTTGGAAGGTTACCGGGTGGAGGTGCGTTTGAAAGACGGTGAGGTAGACCGGATTACCGTACTGTAACCTGCAACCTGGATTCCCGGTTTAAACCGGGATTTTTTCTTTTCTTCCCGGCATATCTATCGTATAATTACGATGTATGGATATATTTTGCCCGTGAGCTGTAAGCTTCCGGGGTATACTTTTCCCGGGAGAGCCGGAATTTCGGGAGGGTTGCTGTTGCCGGAAGTCAACGTTACTTTAGGGGCGGCCTTTCTCGCCGGGCTGGTATCGTTCCTTTCCCCTTGCGTGCTGCCTTTAATACCCACTTACCTGGCCTATTTGGCGGGAGTTTCGGTGACGGAGCTGGCCGCGCCGGGTACGGCACGCCTGCGCTTATTGCTCCTGACCAACGCCCTTTTGTTTGTGGCCGGCTTCAGCCTGGTTTTCGTAGCCCTCGGGCTTTCCGCCAGCGCCCTGGGCAAACTGTTGCTCCGCCACCAAAACCTGCTGCGGCAGGTGAGCGGTGTATTGATTATTTTCTTCGGGTTGCATATGGCCGGTTTGCTGCGCCTGAAGTGGTTGATGAAGGAAAAAAGGGTTCATTTTATACCTCAAAAGGCAGGCTGGTTGAACTCCCTGCTCATGGGCATGGCTTTTTCCGCCGGCTGGGTCCCCTGCATCGGGCCTGTTCTCGCTTCGATTTTATTGCTGGCCGGCCAGAGCGAGAGCCTTACCCGGGGAGTCTGCCTGCTGGCTTCCTACTCCCTGGGGATGGCCCTGCCCTTTTTAGCAGCTGCCCTGGGTGCGGGATACCTGATGCAGGTGCTGCGCCGTCACGCTTCTCTTCTGCCCGTTGTAGCCAGAGCGGGTGGATGGTTGCTGGTCGGTATGGGCTTGCTGGTATTGTCCAATGCCTTCGCCCGCCTGTCGAGCTTCGTGCCGTTATCACTGTAAATTGGGGGTTTGCAGAGGGATGAAAAAGAGGTTGTTTTCCGTGGTCATCCTCTCCCTGGTGGTTATCAGCCTTATCGCTGTTTATGCCTATTTCCGGCCGGGGGCCATGGAAGGAAGTGGAATGCCGCCTGATCCCGCCGGCAGTAAAGAAAGTGGGGTTGCTGTGGGTACGGAAGTGGGCCAGCGGGCTCCCGATTTTACCCTGGCTGCTGTTGACGGAGAGGAACTTTCCCTTTCCGATTTCAGGGGCCGGCCGGTGGTGCTCAATTTCTGGGCCACCTGGTGCCCTCCCTGCCGGGAGGAGATGCCGGCCATCCAGAGTTTCTATGAAAAAAGGGGCCGGGAGATCCAGGTGCTAGCAGTTAACCTCACGGCCAGCGAAAAATCTGCCGCCCATGTAAAGGACTTTTTGAAAGCCGGCGGCTACACCTTCCCGGTTTTGCTGGACACCCACAACATTACGGCTCAGGAATACCTGGTGCGGGCCATTCCCACCACTTTCTTTATTGATCGGGAAGGCATCATCCGGACCAGACATACCGGCTCCCTGACCCTGGAGATGCTGGAGGAAATTGTAAAAGAGAAGTTTTAAAAAGGTTTCATCAAATTTCTGTTGACAATCCACCCGAATACCTGCTATGCTAGTTTCCGGAAGGGGAGTAGCAAGCTTTCCCGGTGGCGTCAGTACGGCTTATATGCCCGCTGCCGGGGCGGTTTTGAAGCCGTTTGCGAGACCTTCACCGTAAAGGTGGAGGTTTTCTTTTTTTCCTGCCGGCCGGAAAACTCTCAATCATTTATCTTATGAAAACAGGAGGTGCTGCAGTTTCAGTGGACTGGTTGAATGTCCAGAACCTGTTCTCAGTATTAACCATTGTTATTGCTGATCTGTTGCTTGCCGGTGATAATGCCCTGGTTATAGGCCTGGCCTGCCGGGGGTTGCCACCGGCTCAGAAAAGGGTGGCGTTCTTCTGGGGTATTGCCGGTGCGGTTATCCTGCGCATTATCCTGACTTCTATTGCCACCGTACTGTTAATGGTTCCTTTCCTGCAGGCCGCCGGGGGGCTCTTATTAACCTGGATAGCCCTGAAATTGTTGCTGCCCCAGCAGGAAGCCGGGGAAGTGGATGCTGCCGTGAGCTATACCGGCGCCATTAAAACCATTATTCTGGCTGATTTACTGATGAGCCTGGACAATGTGCTGGCCGTGGCTGCTGCAGCTCACGGGAGTATTGCGCTGGTTGCCTTTGGGCTTGCCTTGAGCATACCTGTGGTTATTATGGGCAGCCAGCTGGTTTCTCTGGTGGTGGAGAGGTTCCCTATTTTAGTTTATGCTGGTTCCGGTGTTCTGGCCTGGACGGCCGGTAAAATGCTGGTGGAAGACAGGATAATGCACCGGCTGTTTGAGCACGTTGAGCATATTCCGGTAGAGATAATTGTACCTGCTGCCATAACCCTCCTGGTGCTGGTTGCCGGCCGGTTTTTAAAGCGGCGCCTTCAGAAAAAATTGCAGGCCCGTGAGGAAATACTGAGCGGGTAAAAAACCGGGGAGTTGAACCGCTCCCCGGTTTTACCTTTCGGCAAGGATGCCGGCCAGAAACTCGATGGTATGCACTGCTTTCTGGGGCATCTGCTCCTGGGTCAACCCGTCGTTCAGGTGCATCCGGCAGGCCGGACAACCGGTAATCACCATTTGCGCGCCGCTGCTTTTGATATCCCTCAACTTGTGGGCGAGAACCCGGTAGGACAAATCGTAATGGGTCAGGCTGAATGAGCCGGCGTTGCCGCAGCACCTGTCCGGTTCCTTCAGGGGCAGGTAATTGATCCCGGGAATGCTCCGGATGATGGAGAGGGGCTCCTGTACCACGCCCAGGCCGCGGCCCAGGTGACAGGGCTGGTGGTAGGTGACGGCCAATTCCGGCGCCCTGAACAGTTCCGGGTTAAAGGGCAGCCTGTACAGGAACCGGGTTATATCCATGATTCTATCGGCCACTTCCCGTGCTTTTTTACCATAACCCGGTGTTGTATCCAGCAGCTCGGGGTACAGGTGTTTGAAGGCTTCTCCGCACGTCCCGCAAACGGTGATGATAGCGTCGGCCCGTATGCTGCCGAACAGGTTCACGTGTGATTTGGCCATTTCCCTGGCCATGTCCGCGGCACCGTTATACAGGAGGGGTGCGCCGCAGCAGTGCTGCATCCGGGGTATAATTACGTTAACCCCGTGGGCTTTCAGGACGCGCAGGGTGGCCTGTCCTATTTCGGGGTAGAGGTAATTGGTCATACAGCCGGTAAAGAAGGCTACTGTGGCCACGGGCCGTTCGACTTTATACGTTTCCGCTACCCGGTCCCGGAAAGGGACAGATGCCAGTGGAGGGACGATACGGCGCAGTTCCAGGCCAAGGGGAAAGCGGGGTTGCATCTTTTCCTGCTCAAGGCGTTTAAAAAACACGCTCTGCAGGCGGGCGGCGGTTTTTATCCCCAGATCAAACAGGCGGGGGCGGCTGAGCCCGGTAAATGCGGTTTTCTTTATGAAGGGCAGCCCTTTTTCCCGGACCATTGCCGTACGGGCAGCCAGGATAATCCGGTCCACCTTTACGCCGGAGGGGCATGTGGCCACACAGGCCAGGCAGGTCAGGCAGAGATCAAAACGCCGGGCCAGGGTTTCCGCTGGTTTCAGCCGGCCATCCAGGACAGCGGCTGCCAGGCGGATCTTTCCCCGGGCTACGGCCGGTTCCTGCCGGGATTCCTTGTACAGGGGACATACTGCCTGGCAGTTACCACACTTCATGCATTTAAGTATTTCTTCTTCTACTGCGGCCAGCCCGTTAAAAATGCTCATGCCCGGTCCTCCTCGAGATCCACTATTTTACCCGGATTTAAGAGATTGTCCGGATCCAGGGCCTGTTTAATCTTCTTGAGTACCTGCATCCCGGCATTGCCTGCTTCCCAGGGAAGGAATTTTTTCTTGGCTATGCCAATTCCGTGTTCACCGGAAAGGGTTCCTCCCAGGTTTAAAGCCGTACGGAAAATTTCCTCCACAGCCCCGCGCACCCTTTTCATTTCCTCTTCGTCCCGGGCATCGGCAAGGATGGTGGGGTGCAGGTTACCATCACCGGCATGTCCAAAGGTGCCGATAACCAGGTTGTAACGCCTTCCTATATCTTCCAGGGCCAGGAGCATATCCGTGATTTTGCTTCTCGGAACGGTGGCGTCTTCCAGGATGGTAGTCGGCTTGCGGCGGGCCAGGGCGGGCAGGGCGGCCCGGCGGGCACTCCATAGCTTTTCCCGTTCCTCATCGTTTTCCGCTGTTTTGATCCAACCACCGTTTTGGACGACGACGCGCCTGACAGCTTCTGCCTCCGATTTGACCACTTCGGGAATCCCGTCCACTTCGATAAGCAGGACGGCTGCTGCATCGGTGGGCAAACCGACGCGGGCGTAATTTTCCACGGTTTCTACCGTTACCCGGTCCATGATTTCCAGGGTGGCCGGGATTACTTTCGCGCCGATGATACCGGCAACGGCATTGCCGGCTCCGGCCAGGTCATTGAAACCGGCCAGCATAGTTTCCCGGGCCTGGGGTGCCGGAATCAGGCGGACAATAATTTCCGTAATAATGCCCAGGGTTCCCTCCGAGCCGGTAAATAAGCGTACCAGGTCATAGCCGGTAACATTTTTAACCGTTTTGCCGCCGTAACGGACAACCTCACCGCTGGCCAGAACTACCTCCAACCCCATCACGTAATGCCTGGTAACTCCATACTTGAGGCCCCTCAGCCCTCCTGAGCACTCGGCCACGCTTCCCCCCATGGTGGCAGTAGCCACCGTGCCCGGATCGGGTGGATAGATTAAACCATATTGAACTGCGGCGTTGTTTAAATCCTGGATGATTACACCGGGCTGTACGGTAGCCGTCAGGTTAGAAGGATCTATTTCCAGGATGCGGTTCATTTTTAAGGTGCTGAGCACAATTCCCCCGTTGACAGGTACCGTACCGCCGCTTAAATTTGTTCCCGAACCGCGGGGGTAAATGGGCAGGCGAAACTGGCGGGCTATCTTGACCACCTTAACTACCTGATCCACGTTTTCCGGTGTAACCACCACGTCCGGTCTTTGTTCCGGCAGATCGGCCGTGGCGTCATAGGAATAGCAGAATAGATCTTCAACTGCGGTGATCACATTTTCGTCACCCAGTTCCCGACGTAAAGCCTCGATGGCCTGCGCGATGGACATTGGTGTTCCTCCCCGGGATAAAAAGTCTGATGGTATGACCACCATACGTTTAAATATTCGTTTTCTTATAAATTTAATCCTTCTTTTTCCCGTTAAAATTTTGGGGATGAGCTATTCTGACCCGCCGGGCCGTACTGTAGCAAAAAAATTTAAAAAACCTGCATGGGCAATAAAAAAAACCGGCTGTTCTGCCGGTAGCCTTACTCCATGTTGGCCACTTTTCTGTACCTTCTAAGGAAGCGCATCTGTTCGAACAACATGATGTCTTCCCTGCTCACGTTTTTACCCTTTCTGGCCATGAGTACGTTGGCGGGGTGTTCCAGGATGTCGGGGTCATCGGTGGTAACCTTTTCCAGGCCAACTTTACCAAATAACCTGGTGAGCATCTTCTGGTAAGCCCAGATATCCAGGCCCGTGTTCCTGGTATCCCAGTGCCAGCAATATTCTGTAGTGATTACAATAAAGTTCTCCACCGCCGGATGAGAATAGGCCAGCTTCAAGAGATTTTCCGCTACCCTGCAGCCGCGCCATTCCGGGCTGACTTCAATGCCTCCCATTTCCAGCACCCGTGGGTGTTTGGACCAGCGGCTGAAATCATCAGGATGGTGGAAGGTAACATAGCCGATAATTTCGTTTTCATGGCGGGCTATGAAGATCATGCCGTCAGGTAGATTGGTTATTATCTTCAGGGCTTCTTTCTGGCGGTCCGGCGGGCGGAAATTGGTAAGACCCTTATTCATAGAAAGGCTGTCGAGGTAGCTGTCAGTTACCGGGCCTTCAAAGATAACCAGGCCTTTAGGGGTTTCCAGTTCCACAGGGCTTAACTGTACCAGACTGACCATCGGCCCCACCTCCCGGGTTGCCATTCAAGGCTGAAAATCGACCGTTTATTCCTTGATTGTGACCGTTCAGTTGTTCCTTGCTTTCATTATAGGTAAAACTGTTAATATATTCAATCCCGGCAGGCGAAATAGTTATATTAAAAATATTCACATTTTATTGTCGTTAAGATCTGCATATTTATTTCATTTTATGGTCTTGAAATAAAAAAACTAAAACTCTACCACTTAATTGGGAGTATACTGCAGGTACCAGGGAATAAACTTGTTTGATAAACGTATCTATATAAGTAGTATAAACGAAATTTTAAAGTTAACATTTGACTACCGTGGATACTATAGATTATAATACCTTCAAAAAAAGAAAAAGGAGATGTGATATATGCCCTTTGAAGTTTATAAGCCACGTGGTGAGAGGGCTGAAAAAGCACCTATGGTTTCATTTTCTAAAAGTTCTATAGTACTAAATAATGTGGCCAGGGAAAAATTAGGTGCACAACATGTGGAACTGGCTTACGATCGCGAAGCACGCGTAATCAGAATACGGGCGATGGAAGAAGGGGGTATGCAGATTAAAAAGACGAAGGTATTCGGCAAGGGCTTTTTTAAACACTTTAATATTAGTCCCCGTGGAAAGTATGAGGCCCGGTTTGATGAGAACGAAAGGGCACTGTATGTCCACCTGGATGCTGTGGGCGAGAACAACTAACCCGCAACGGTTATGCGGGTTATTTGTTTATTTAAATTTGTTTATTTAAATAAACAAGAACTTTTTACCAGGAATTTTATAACGGTTGTCGAAGTTGTATTATCAAAAAATTAAAAAGGGGGATTTGTATGGAAATCTTTCAAAGGATAGGTGAAACGGCTAAAGGACTCAGCGATAAGGCCAGGGAGGTAACCAGGCGGTCAGGCGAATTTATTGAGGCTACCCGGTTGAAATTTGAACTGTCGCGGCTGGAAAAGGAGCTGGAGAATAATTTTTTAAGCCTTGGGGAACTGGTTTACCGCCGTTTTAAAGGTGAAGCCAACCTTGATGAAGATATTGAACATCTTTGTGAGAGCACCCGGAAAATTGAAACCGATATGCTAACCATCCAGGAGCAAATCGACCGCCTGCAACCCAGGCCCCTGGTTTGTCCCCAGTGCAAGATTGAGCTTCCGGCAGGCGGTAAGTTCTGCAGCTATTGCGGCAGGCAGGTGGCAGCGGAATAAACAGGGCCGTGCGGAATATTGGTGTTAACGTGACTTGCTTCAATAACGAAAAAGGGTGGTTATTAAAAAAGAATTTATCTAAATTATCTAACTACTGGGGGTGAGCTTTTGTTTCTATGACTTACGAGGAAAAAATCCGCACCCTGGCGGAGCTCTTACGCCGCAATAACCGCAATTTTGCCCTGACGGGAGCGGGGGTAAGTACAGAAAGCGGGATTCCCGATTTTCGCAGTCCGGGAACGGGGTTATGGACGAAGTATGATCCTATAAAAACCGCCAGTTTAAGTGCTTTAAAACGGGATCCGGCCGCTTTTTATAAAATTAATCTCTCCCGGTGGTCGGCTTTTAGCGGTGTGGAACCCAACGACGCCCACCGGGCAATAGCCCGCCTGGAGGAACTGGGGTACCTGGTGGGGGTGATAACCCAGAATATTGATGGTTTGCATCAGCGGGCTGGCTCAAAACGGGTTTGGGAGATTCACGGCCACCTGCGCACCTGTCACTGCATGAATTGTGAGCGAAGTTACCCCTTTTCTTACCTGGTGGAGCAGTTTGAAAGGGGGCAAAATCCGCCTGTTTGCGATTCCTGCAGAGGGGTTTTGCGGCCTGACGTGGTCCTCTTTGAGGACAGAATGAGCGAAGACTTTTTTAAAGCCATCAAGGCTCTCTCCGGCTGCCAGTTATTACTGGTTGTGGGAAGCAGCCTGCAGGTTTACCCGGCGGCGGGGCTACCGCAGTTTGCCCGCCGGGTGGTAATTATCAACCGGGAGCCTACCCCACTGGACGAACAGGCCGAGCTGGTGATCCATGATAGTGCCGGGCGGGTATTCCGGGATTTAATGGCGGAACTGGGAGAACCCCTCACAGGCTAACTCTCCAGTACCAGTTCCACCAGGAGTGGTAGATGGTCGGAGGCTGTGGTGGGAAGAGTCATGGCATGGACAACCTGCCAGTGGCAGGAGGCAAAAATGCGATCCAGCGCGAACCGGGGACGGTAGGAGGGAAAAGTGGGCAGGGCGGGTACCGGGGTTACGGGTAGTTCGGGAATGGCAAGCTTTTCCGTATTCATATCGCCTGCCAGAACCACCGGTCCGTTCAGTAAGCGTAATATTTTCCTTATTCCTTTTATTTGTATTTCCCTTTCCCGGTAGTCCAGCCCCAGGTGGGTATTGAGCAGGAGGAAGCCTTCTTCCCTGAGGCTGATTCTGGTAACCTGCAGCCCGCGGGGTTCAGTGCCTGCCGGCAGAGGGTGATACTGGTGCCTGGAAATGGGGTAACGGCTTAAAACGGCCATACCGTACTGGCAGATGCCCAGCCAGTTGATGGTAGGGGCAAATGCAAAGTGCATGCTCAGGTACCTGGCCAGTACCCTGGCCTGGTGGCGGAGGTGGCTGCGGGGCAGGTGGCGGTCCACTTCCTGGAGGGCAACGGCATCGGGATTATACTGCTGCAGGACTGAGGCCAGGCGCTGGAGTTTAACTTTACCGTCTATTCCCTGCCCGTGATGTATATTGCAGGTTAACAACCGTACAGGGCACCCCATCAATATTCCTCCGGTGGTGTAAGCCCCGGCCGTATGCCGGGGTCTTTTATGTGGTATTATTAATAATATTATTTTGATCGGAAGAGAGGGAGTGGGATGAGCATCAAAATTCTGGCCATTGAAACTTCTTGCGATGAAACATCCGCCGCCGTGGTGGTGGATGGCCTGGAAGTGCTTTCTAACATCATTTCCTCCCAGGTGGATTTGCACAGGAAATTTGGGGGTGTTGTCCCTGAAGTGGCCTCCCGCAAGCACCTGGAGCTGATCAACCATGTTATTCAGGAGGCGCTGGCGCAGGCGGGGTTGAAATTCGATGATCTGGATGGGGTGGCGGTAACCCAGGGCCCCGGTCTGGTTGGAGCTCTCCTGGTGGGGGTGGCTGCGGCCAAAGCCATAGCCTTTGCCCTGGAAATTCCTCTGATTGCCGTAAATCATCTTGAAGGGCATATTTATGCCAATTTTCTGGTCCGGCCCGATTTACCCTTTCCCCTCATCTGCCTGGTGGTAAGTGGAGGCCATACGGACCTGGTTTTGATTCGACATCATGGTGATTATCAACTGCTGGGCAGCACCCGGGATGATGCCGCCGGGGAAGCCTTTGATAAAGTGGCCAGGGTGCTGGAACTGGGTTACCCCGGCGGGCCGGCCATTGAACGCCTGGCCAGGGAGGGAAACGAGGAGGCTATTGATTTCCCGAGAGCGCACCTGGAGGGGTTTGATTTTTCTTTCAGCGGTTTAAAAACGGCGGTGCTGCAGTACCTCAACCGCCTCCGTCAAAAGGGGGAGAAAGTGAACCTGGCCGATGTAGCCGCGAGTTTTCAGAAAGCAGTGGTGGACGTGCTGGTGGATAAAACCCTGCAGGCTGCCCGCACTTACGACTGTCCTGCCATCATCCTGGCCGGGGGTGTGGCCGCCAACGGCCGTTTGAGGTCTGCCCTGGTTTCCCGGGCCCGCCGGGAGGGCCGGGAGGTATTTTATCCCCCGCCTGTACTTTGTACTGATAATGCGGCGATGATCGGGTGCGCAGCCTATTACAAGTTCCTGCGGGGAGACCTGGCCCCCCTTACCCTCAATGCCGTGCCCGGTCTTCCACTGGTAGCGCCCTAAAAAACTTTGTCGAAGGAATCTTACCGGAATTTTTTCATTCCTGCCTGTGGATTGTTCGAGGTTATCCACAAAAAATTAAGTATTTGCCAAACGCTATGGCCGGCGCAAAAAATGAAGCTGAAAAGCGCGAAGCCTTGAAAATCAAGGCATGAAGCCATACTGTGCAGGCCTGTTCCAGCAATTTTTCAGCCGGGTGAAACATTATCCTGTGGATTACGGCCTGTGGATAATGTGAATAAGTTTGTTTATAACCGGCCAGTCAAAGGGTCTCCCTGTGGGTGAAATTGTGGGTCGATCAGTGTCTCAAATTTCCGAAACAGATTTATTTTTGTCTGGAAATCCTGTCATTTAT
This sequence comes from Desulfofundulus thermocisternus DSM 10259, assembly GCF_000686645.1. Classification (NCBI taxonomy): domain Bacteria; kingdom Bacillati; phylum Bacillota; class Clostridia; order Eubacteriales; family Peptococcaceae; genus Desulfofundulus; species Desulfofundulus thermocisternus. The sequence goes on along the minus strand of NZ_JMLG01000007.1, from coordinate 111,349 downwards.
TTTTAAAAGGCTAATATGGGTTATGTGCAGGAGCAAAAAATTTTCCCCCGGCAGGATGCAGCGGGCCGGTTGTTGAATTATCATTATTGGTGGGTTTTAAGGAATCTTTTTATTCTAGATAATCAGTTTGTAAAAAAGAAAATCAGTTTCTTAAAAAAGGAGCAGTGAGCCTGTGTACTGGGATCGTGAGTATGAAACCATGTCCCGTGAGCAGCTCCGGATTTTGCAGCTGGAGCGCTTGAAGCTGACCATTGAACGTGTTTACCGTAACGTTCCCTTTTACCGCCAGAGATTTATAGAAGCGGGGATAAAACCTTCTTCCATCCGTACACTGGAAGACCTGAGGAGATTGCCCTTCACCACCAAGCAGGACTTAAGGGATAATTATCCCTTCGGTCTGTTTGCCGTGCCCATGAGCGATGTGGTCCGCGTGCACGCTTCTTCGGGTACCACGGGCAAGCCTACCGTGGTGGGGTATACCCAGAACGATATCAATACCTGGGCGGAGCTGATTGCCCGCTCCCTCACCTGTGCCGGGGCTACCAGATTTGATGTTGTGCAGAACGCTTACGGCTACGGTTTATTTACCGGGGGATTGGGCCTGCATTTTGGTGTTGAGCGTCTGGGAGCAACGGTGGTCCCCGTTTCCGGCGGCAATACCCGGCGGCAGCTGATGCTCATGCAGGATTTTGGCACTACCATTCTTACCTGCACACCGTCCTACGCCCTGTACATGGCCGAGGAAGGGCAAAAAATGGGGCTTGATTTTAAAAAGCTTCCCTTGAAGGCCGGAGTTTTCGGGGCCGAGCCCTGGTCGGAGCGTATGCGCCAGCAACTGGAGGAAAAACTGGATCTCATGGCCCTGGATATTTACGGCCTGTCGGAAATAATGGGGCCGGGTGTGGCCATGGAATGCGCTGCAAAACAGGGCATGCATATCTGGGAAGATCATTTCATACCAGAAATTATAGATCCGGCAACAGGTGAAGTGCTGCCTCCCGGGGAACAGGGGGAACTGGTTATTACCACCATTACCAAGGAAGCCTTCCCCCTCATCCGGTACCGCACCCGGGATATTACGCGCATCGATCCGGAGCCCTGTTCCTGCGGCCGCACCCATGTACGGATAAAGCGGATCACCGGTCGGAGTGACGACATGCTCATCATTCGCGGTGTCAATGTATTCCCCTCCCAGGTGGAAAGCGTGCTCCTGGAATTCGGCGAAACCGAACCCCATTACCTGCTGGTGGTGGACCGCAAGGAGAACCTGGACAGCCTGGAGATCTGGGTGGAAGTGGCGGAACATATGTTCAGCGACACGGTGCGTAAACTGGAAGACCTGGAATACCGGCTGCGGGAGCGGATTGAAAGCGTACTGGGTATTTCCGCCAGGGTCAAGCTCGTGGAGCCCAATACCATCCCGAGAAGTGAGGGTAAGGCGAAGCGGGTGGTCGACCGGCGGCAGATCTGAGAGAGGAGGATACCCGTGAAGGTTAAGCAGATCTCCATTTTTTTGGAAAATAAGTCGGGCCGCCTGGCCCAGGTGACCAGGGTACTTGGCGATAACGGTATCAATATCCGCGCCCTGGCCATTGCCGATACTACGGACTTTGGTATTTTGCGCCTCATCGTTAACGATCCGGACCGGGCCTACCGGGTGCTCAGGGAAGCAGGTTTTACCGTCAGCGCCACCGATGTCATTGCTGTAGAAGTGCTGGATGAGCCGGGTGGGCTGGCCGGGGTGCTGGCCGTACTTCAAGAGGCAAACCTGAACATCGAGTACCTGTATGCCTTTTTACAGAAGGCTTCAAAGGCCGCTCTGGTGGTGTTCCGGGTGGAACAGCTGGACGAGGCCATTGCCGCCCTGCAGGCGAAGGGCATCCGCATCCTGAGCGGTGAGGAGGTATATGCCTTATAAAAGGTTTTTGCCGGTGATGGAGCCGGGCCTCAAGGCCCGGCCAGCGCAACGACCGCGAGCGACGGGTAAATCCAGGGCACATCCCGGAAGTATTTTGTCTACAGGCCGAGCCTGCTACCACTGGGGCAGGCTTTTTATATGTATGCCGTGGTAAGCCAGCGCCACCCGCCACCAGGGGTATCGCCGGGGGGTGGAATCTGAAATGGCGGTAAAAATCTGGCATTGGGGCTAATGCCGGTGCGGGCAGGAAGTTTGAGCGTACCGGAGAATTTTTTTGTAGAGGTAACATGCCTGTACTGGCATATGCAAAAACCTTTTCCCAGCAGCGGGAGTGTGGCAGAGATAATGCGCTGGCCAGTAAATAACCTGCTTTTTTTCTTTATCCTGCTGGCTGCTGCCGGAGCCGTCCTGGCTACCCTTTATAACCTGCTTATTTTCTTTTTTGTGTTGATGTCCGGTAACTTCGGCCAGGTCAACAGGCTTTTCCAGTATGCCTTGGGGCTTAACCTGGCTTTCGGGGGCCTGTTCTTTTTGCTTGGTGGGGCCGGCCTGTGGCTATACCTGCGGCAGGGTCAGGTTCGGGAGAACAACGAAGCAGGGGAAGCGGGCAGGCCTTTAACAGGGGAGGTTGTCCCGCCCTGTGCCGGGCAAATAAATGAGTTAATCCGGGTCATGAGGGAAATTCTGGAGGTTATCCAGCCGCTGGTTCTGCAGCTTGCCGCCAGGCAGGAGGCAGCGGGAACATCATCCACACCCGGTTCTCCCGGTATGTTGCCGGGAAACCAGCCGGTTCCTTCCGGGGAGGATAATAGCGATCAGGAATTATGGCCGGATTTTCCCAAAGGTCTAAATAAGGCAACCTTAAAGCAGGTGCTCTCCTACCTGGAAGAACATAATGAAACGGGTGTTTCTTCGGAAGAAATAGCCACCGGGGTGGGGCTTTCCCGGGTAACTGTAAGACGTTATATGGATTACCTGGAGCAGATCGGTTATGTTAAGGTTGATTTAAGATATGGCACCGTGGGCAGGCCGTTAAAAATATATTCCCTGGTCAACCTGTTCAGTTCCTGATAGATCCTGTCATCAGACTGTTGACAAACGGGACGACTGCCGCCCAGCAGGTTCCAGTTCTGCAGCGCATCTGTAATTAAACCCCGCCACGGGGTTTTTTTCTTTTTTTAAGAGTCTTATGTGTTTTATGTTGTTTATTTAGCTTTCATTGTTATAGGCGGAAAAATCATTAAAATTTGAATCAGTAAAATCTAAAGCTTTTGAAGAGTGGGAGGGGTATGTATGGAGGGAACGGGCAGAAAGTTTGAAAAGTTACAGGAAATTATTGCCCGTCATGGTGGTGAGGTATCCCATTTAATTGCCATCCTGCAGGAAGTGCAGCAGGAATACCGCTACCTGCCCGAAGAGGTGCTGACCTGCGTGGCTACGGCCTTAAAAATTCCACCGGCGGTGGTCTACGGCGTGGCTACTTTTTATGCCCAGTTTTCCCTGGTTCCCAAGGGTAAGTATGTTATCCGGGTTTGTAACGGTACGGCCTGTCACGTGCGGGGTTCGGAACCGATCCACTTTGCCCTGCGCAGGGAACTGGGGCTCGCGGAGGGTGAGCAGACAACCGCCGACCTGCAGTTTACAGTAGAGACGGTTTCCTGCCTGGGGGCCTGCGGGCTGGCCCCCGTGGTGACCATTAATGACCGGGAAGTGCATGGCCAGATGACGCCCGAAGGTATATTACAGGTTTTGCGGGCCATTAAGTCGGGGGAAAGCAAGGAAGAACGGAGGGAAGCCCATGCTTAAATCAAGACAGGATTTGCAGGCACTTGCAGAACGGGCCGGGAAAGCCCTGGAAAAAGAAAGATTACGTATCCTGGTCTGTGCCGGCACGGGTTGTGTGGCCAACGGCTCCCTGGGGGTATACGAGGCCTTCCGGGAAGAACTGGCCAGGAGGGAATTGCCTTATAAAGTGGAGCTGGTTCGGGAAGAAGAGGACGCCGGAACCGCTTTGAATATCAGCGGCTGCCACGGCTTCTGCCAGATGGGTCCCCTGGTACGCTTTGAACCGCAAGGGGTCCTTTATTTAAAAGTCAGGAAAGAAGACGTTCCTGAGATTGTCGAAGAACACATCCTGCACAACCGGCCGGTGGAAAGGCTGCTTTACCACCATCCGGTTACCGGTCAGGTGGTGGCCAGGGAGGAAGATATACCCTTCTACCAGAACCAGGTGCGCATAGCCCTGGAATTGTGCGGCCTGGTAAATCCGGAGGATATTAATGATTATATTGCCCACGGCGGCTACCGGGCCCTGGAAAAGGCCCTGTTTGAGATGACTCCCGAAAAGGTGATTACGGAAATACTGGAGTCCGGCCTGCGCGGTCGCGGTGGAGCAGGTTTCCCCACCGGCCGGAAATGGGCTTTTGCCCGTTCAGCCGCGGGGGAGAAAAAATATGTTATCTGCAACGGCGACGAAGGTGACCCCGGGGCCTTTATGGACCGCAGTGTGATGGAAGGGGCACCTCACCGGGTACTGGAAGGGATGATGATAGCGGGTTATGCCATTGGTGCCGACGAGGGCTATATATATGTACGGGCGGAATACCCCCTGGCAGTTAAACGGCTGAAGAAAGCCGTGGCCGATGCGGAGGCTGCCGGTCTTTTGGGCGACAATATTCTGGGCAGCGGCTTTTCTTTCCGTATCCACATTAAAGAAGGTGCCGGTGCCTTTGTCTGTGGCGAGGAAACAGCTCTCATTGCCTCCATCGAGGGCCAGCGCGGCATGCCCCGGCCACGTCCTCCCTTTCCCGCTCAGAGCGGTCTCTGGGGGTGCCCGACCGTCATCAATAACGTGGAAACCCTGGCCAACGTGGCCCCCATTATCTCCCGGGGAGCAGGATGGTTCAAGCAGTACGGCACTCCCGGCAGTCCGGGAACCAAGACCTTTGCCCTGGCCGGTCAGGTGGCCCACACCGGTCTGGTGGAGGTGCCCATGGGCATAACCCTGCGGGAGGTAGTGTTTTCCATCGGCGGCGGGCTGCGGGAAGGCAAAAAGTTCAAGGCGGTGCAGATCGGAGGACCATCGGGAGGCTGCCTGACGGAGCAGCACCTGGACCTGCCCCTGGATTTCGATTCCCTCCAGCAGGTGGGGGCGATGATTGGCTCCGGCGGTATGGTGGTCATCGGTCAGGACAGCTGTATGGTGGAAGTGGCCAGGTTTTTCATGACCTTCGTGCAAAACGAGTCCTGCGGTAAATGTGTTCCCTGCCGGGAAGGTACCAGGAGGATGCTGGAGCTTCTGACCAAAATCACCAGGGGCAAGGCCACGGAGGATGACCTGCACCTTCTGGAAGAGCTGGCCCTGGTGGTCAAGGACGGTGCCCTCTGCGGCCTGGGTAAGACTGCTCCCAATCCTGTGCTCACTACCCTGCGCTACTTCCGCGATGAGTACGAAGCCCATGTCCGGGACAAGAAATGCCCGGCGGGAGTTTGCAAGGAATTGCTCAGTTACTTTATTGACCGGGAAAAATGCAGGGGCTGCGGATTATGTGCCAGGAATTGTCCCGTAGAAGCTATCAGCGGCGAAAAGAAACAGCCCCACGTCATTGACCCGGTTAAATGCATCAAGTGCGGTACCTGCATGGAGAAATGCAAGTTCGGCGCTGTTTACACTGCCTGATATTAAACAAAGAAAGGAAGTGTCGGCGGTTATGTCCACGGGGAAAGTTACCGTTGATGGTCGTGTGGTGGAAATAGGTGATGCCAGGAACATCCTGGAGGTGGTACGCCGGGCCGGTATCAAACTGCCCACCTTTTGCTACCATTCGGAACTGAGCGTTTACGGGGCCTGCCGCATGTGCATGGTGGAAGTGGAAGGCCGCGGGCTGGTGGCCTCCTGCTCAACGCCTCCCGTTGACGGCATGGTTATTCACACCAGCACTCCCCGCACCCGGCGGCTGCGCCGCATGATCATTGAACTGCTCCTGGCCAATCACGACCGGGAGTGTACCAGCTGCGAGCGCAGCGGCAGCTGTAAACTGCAGCAGCTGGCCCGCCAGATGGGGATTACGGAGGTACGCTTCGGGCAAAGGGATAAGAAGTTACCGGTGGACGATACTTCTCCAGCTATAGTCAAGAACCCCAATAAATGTATCCTCTGTGGCGACTGCGTGCGCATGTGCAAGGAAATCCAGGGCCTGGGGATCTGGGACTTTGCCTTCCGGGGCTCCAAAACCCGGGTAACCACCGCCTTTGGCAAGCCCCTGCAGGAGGTGGCCTGTGTTAACTGCGGCCAGTGCGTGGCCGTATGTCCTACCGGGGCCCTGACCGTAAAGCCGGAAGTGGATAGGGTTTGGGATGCCATCCATGATCCGGAAAAGCTGGTGGTGGTGCAGGTGGCTCCAGCAGTCAGGGTGGCCATCGGCGAGGAATTCGGCCTTTTACCCGGGGAAAAGGCCACCGGGCAGCTGGTAGCCGCCCTGCGGAAAATAGGCTTTGACCGTGTCTTTGATACCCTGTTTACCGCCGATATGACCACCATTGAGGAAGGGATGGAGCTGCTGGGCCGGCTGGAAAAGGGGGGCAGGCTGCCCCTGTTCACCTCCTGCTGTCCGGCCTGGGTAAAATATGCCGAGCAGTTCCACGCCGACCTCCTGGATAACCTGTCCACCTGCCGGTCGCCCCAGCAAATGTTCGGTTCCCTGGTCAAAAAATTTTATGCCCGGGAGATGGGAAGGACCCCGGAACAGGTGGTCTGCGTATCGGTGATGCCCTGTACAGCTAAAAAATTTGAAGCCAGGCGGCCCGAGTTTACCACCGGAGGGGTTCCCGACGTGGATTTCGTCCTCACCACCATGGAACTGGCCCGGATGATCAGGGAAGCGGGTATCGTTTTCAACGAGCTGGAACCGGAAATGTTTGATAATCCCCTGGGCATGGGTTCCGGGGCGGCGGTCATATACGGTGCTTCGGGTGGGGTTATGGAGTCGGTGGTACGCTTTATTACCGCCCACCGGTCAGCCGGCGATGTGGGCCGGGTGGATTTTTACCCGGTACGGGGTATCCAGGGAATAAAAGAAGCCGAGCTGGAAATAGGCGGGCAAACCCTCAAGCTGGCGGTGGTAAACGGCCTGGCCAATGCGGAAAAACTGATCGGTCGCATCAAAGCGGGGGAAGTTTTCTATCATGCTGTGGAGGTGATGGCCTGTCCCGGCGGCTGCCTGGGCGGCGGTGGCCAGCCTTACCCGAACAATACCGCTTCACGGCTGGGGCGGATGAAAGGCCTTTATTCCCTGGACCGGGCGGAACAGCTGCACAGGCCACAGGATAACATATTTGTCACCAGGGCTCTGGAACGGTGGTTCGGCGGCCCGGCCAACGCCAACACCCATCAGGCCCTGCATACCCGCTACTACCCGCGGCGTCGCATCAGCGGCAAACCCGTAGAGTTGAACGGCCGCCGGGATGAGCGCCCGGTGGAAGTGGCGGTCTGCGTGGGCACCAATTGTTACCTCAAGGGTTCCTATGATATTTTAAACAAGTTCATGGCCCTGGCCCGGCAGATGGGTATCGCCGATTACGTGCAGCTGAAGGGAACCTTCTGCCTGGAACACTGCGACCGGGGTGTGAGCATTAAAGTCAACGATGAAATCATTACCAACGTAACCCTGGATAACGCCGAAGAAATCTTTAAGACCAGGATTGCCATCAAGGCCGAGCCACCCTGGGTGGTTTAGGACGGGGCAGGAACCCCGTCCTTTATCGTAGAATTCAACTATTTTCAAGGGGGGCGCTTTCAGTGGGTGAGCGAGCAACCTTTCCCATTACCACCGTGGCCGACCGCTGCCGGGATTGTTATCGCTGCATCCGTTCCTGTCCGGTGAAGGCCATCCGCATCGAGGCGGAAAACGATAAATTGCGTGCCCGCATTGTGGAAGACCTTTGTATCCTCTGCGGGCGCTGTGTTTTAACCTGCCCCCAGGGGGCCAAGAAGGTATCCTCAAGCCTGGATCGGGTTAAGGAGTTGCTGGCCAGTGGCGAGCCGGTGGCGGCCAGCGTGGCCCCCTCCTTTGCTGCGGTGCTGCCCTCCGGGTATGTCCCTGTCCTTCCCGCCATGCTCAAGGCCCTGGGCTTTACCCTGGTACAGCAAACTTCCTGGGGGGCGGAACTGGTCTGCCGGGCGCAAAAGCAATTGCCCGGAGGCACATCGTACATTTCGACAGCCTGCCCGGTGGTGGTGAACCTGGTGGAAAAATACTACCCGGAGTTAATTCCCCGGCTCGCCCCCCTGGTATCCCCCATGGTTGCCCACGGGCAGTGGATTAAACAAAACCACCCGCAGGCCCGGGTGGTTTTCATCGGGCCCTGTATCGCCAAGAAGGATGAAGCCAGGCAGTTTCCCTCTGCCGTTGACGAAGTGCTGGGCTTTGACGAGCTTGTGCAGTGGCTTGAAGAAAAAGGGTTTTCCCCCGACCGATTTTCCCCGGCGGAATTTGATCCCCCCCATCCCCATAAGGCCGTTCTATTTCCCGTGGAAGGCGGCCAGCTGCACACCTTGTCCATGAGCACCGATATGCTGGATACCCGGGTGGTGGCCATTTCCGGGCTGAACAATTGTATTGATTTCCTTTCCCAGCTGCAGCGGGGGCAGATTGAAAACCCTCCGGCCTTCATGGAATTGCTGGCCTGCAGCGGCGGGTGCATTGCGGGCCCCCTTGTGGAAGCTGCCGGGGATATCTTCATACGCCGCCGGAGAATTATTGAATACTTCCGAACCAGATCCTCCACACCACTTCCGGGGGGTGAAGGGGAGACCCGTTTCCTGTCCCTTGACTTTCTCCGGCGCCATTACCGGGAACGCAGGATTCACCGGCCCGACCCGCCTGAAGAAGCTATCAGGCGAATACTGGCCCAGACGGGCAAGTACAGTCCCGAGGACGAATTGAACTGCGGTGCCTGCGGCTATAACTCCTGCCGGGAAAAGGCTGCGGCGGTGTACTGGGGGATGGCCGAGGTGCAGATGTGTATTCCCTATATGCGGCGCCGGGCGGAATCCATGTCCAACCTGGTGATCGGTGCCATGCCCAACGGCTGCATTATTGTGAACCGGAACCTGGAGATCCTGGAGGCCAACCCGGCGGTCCGGGAGATGTTTGGCTGGCAGGGGAAAGAAATTACCGGCCGGAAGCTGGATCAACTGATCGATGCCACCAATTTCCGCCGGGTGCTGGCCACAGGGGAATCCCTGAACGTTTTGCATACCTATGATGAACACGACCGGATCATCCGGGAAGTGATCTTTCCCCTGGAAAAAGGGGAGGTTGTGGTGGGCATCCTGGTGGACATTACCCACGAGAAGCGCCAGCAGGAAGAGTTAAGGCAAATGAAGGCCCAGACCATCAAGCGGGCTCAGGAGGTCATTAACAAGCAAATGAAGGTGGCCCAGGAAATTGCCGGCCTGCTGGGGGAAACCACGGCGGAGACCAAGGTTTTGCTCAGCCAGTTAATCCGCCTGATGCAGGAGTAGTGGCTGTAGATAAGGGGGGTGAGCCGCTCTCTTCCCTCGAATAAAATCGGGGGTACTTCAGCGGCGAGTTTTCATGAAAATTTCCCTTGACATTGGGAGGGCTCAGCTAAGTAAGGCCGGGGAAGAGCTCTGCGGCGACAGCATTGAGGTGGTTCGAACCCGCTCTTCCACCATCGTGGTCCTCTCCGATGGCCTGGGCAGTGGGGTGAAGGCCAATATTCTCTCCTCTTTAACCACCAAAACGGCAGCCACCATGCTGCGCATGGGGGGAGAAATCGAGGAGGTCATTGAAACCCTGGCCCAGACCCTACCCACCTGCAGGGTACGTAAGCTGGCCTACAGCACCTTTTCCATCCTGCAGGTTATGGCCAGCGGCCGGGCTTATTTAGTGGAATATGATAACCCTGAAGCTTTTCTCGGCCACGGGGAACAACTGAAGGAAGTCAGCCGGAATCGCCGGATTATCAATGATAAAGATGTTTCGGAAGCTTTTTTCGAACTCCAGGAAGGGGACTGGCTGGTGCTGATCAGCGACGGGGTGGTGCACGCAGGTATCGGGGGCGTTCTGAGCCAGGGCTGGGGCTGGCAAGGGGTACGCGGCTTTCTTTTAGAACTGGCCGCCAAAAACCTGGACGCCGCTGTTTGGGCCAGAGAATTAATCGAGCGATGCCGTCAGCTTTATGCCGGGCGACCCGGCGACGATGCCAGTGTGGTGGTGGTAAGAGCCCTTTGCCCCCGGCAGGTGACGGTGTTGATTGGCCCTCCTGCGGATCGGTCCCTTGATGCCCTGGTGGTGGAAAAACTGGTGCGCTCACCCGGGATGAAGGTGGTCTGCGGGGGTACCACGGCCAGCATTGTGGCCCGCGTTCTGGGCAGGGAAATAGAGGTGGACCTTTCCACCCGCAGCGACCGGGTGCCACCGGTAGGCTTCATTGCCGGCATTGACCTGGTTACCGAGGGTACCCTGACCGTGCTTTACGCCCTGGAACACCTGCGCCAGGAGTTGCTCCCGGAGGATTTGCAAAAGGCCCGGGACGGCGCCAGCCGGCTGGCGGCCACCCTGCTTTGGGCGGACGTGATCCATTTTATCGTGGGGCTGGCCGTCAATCCGGCCGGAGATTGCGCCTACAAGCACCGGACCATCGAACAATTAATCCGTTTGCTCAGGAAAAAGGGGAAGGAAGTCACAGCGGAATACCGTTAAGAAGTGGAAAATGAACTTTGCCAGGATTGTCATTTTAAGATACAGAAGCTGGAGGATTTTCACTGGAGCACACATCGTAAGAATGTGTGCTCTTAGATTTTAACGGGAGATATTTAACTCAGTGGACCTGAATGGCCATTCTTGCCCCGTTTGCTTATAAATATTACTTTATAAGGGTTATTATTAACCGGTATTTCCCTTATTATCCTTTCCAGTGGTAAACTTTAAAAAAAACGACAAGGGGAGATGGTCGTAAGTGAGGGTTGAAATTATTCAGCGCAAAGCTTTTTTTCACGGTGGCATTCAAGGGCTCATTTTAACCATAGTAGTGGGGATTCTTGCTCATAATATTGCCACACTACCTTTTTTTTCTGTATCCGGACCTATGGTTATTGCAATTTTAATTGGTATTTGCTGGCGGGGCGTTATGGGGATCCATAAACATGCTAATGTAGGGATAAATTTCGCCAGTAAGAGACTTTTGCGTTATGGTATCATTTTAATGGGTGTTCGACTCAACCTCGATGCCATAGTTGCTACAGGTCCCAAAATTATTCTTCTCGATGCTGCGGTTATTTTATCGGCCATTGTTATTATTTGTTTTCTGGGACGATTATTTGCTGTAGAGGAACGGTTGGCTTTACTAACAGCGGTAGGAACGGGTGTTTGTGGAGCTGCTGCTGTAGCTGCCGTTGCGCCAACGGTTAAGGCCAGCCAGGATGAGACAGTTGTATCAGTGGCAAGTGTTGCCGTTTTAGGGACCATTGGTAGTGTTTTATATGTCTTATTACAGCCGTTTTGGGGTCTTGATGCAAGTTCTTACGGCGTTTTTGCAGGAGCAACCTTACATGAAATAGCACACGTGATAGCTGCAACCCAGCCGGCAGGAAGCTCTGCGGCTAACATGGCCCTTTTAACCAAACTCGGCCGGGTGGCCCTGCTGGTTCCCGTTACCCTGGGAATCAGCCTCTGGTTTAATTTGAAAAATGGGGAGAAAGAACAAATTAGCGGGTGGCGTAGCTTATCATTTCCCTGGTTTCTTCTGGGTTTTCTCGGGATGAGTTGCCTTAGAACCACTGGTTTAATACCAGATGAGCTTGCTTCTTTAATCCTGCAGATTAGCAATCTTTTTTTGATTATGGCCATGGCGGGTATGGGACTTAACGTTGATATTGTAATGTTCAAACGTATGGGCTTAAAATCATTTTTCGTCGGTTTGCTCGGATCCCTGGTCATTTCGATTGCTGGATTTGCTGCTGTTCGCATTGTTCATTTTTAGGCTTTGGAGGTGTTAAAATGGTTAGCGGGCTGGCCGAGCAACTTTTAAGAGGATATCAACTGGAAGTAGCAAGTATTTCCATTAACAGGATTATTCTAGCGGTGGATGGTTCGGCTCCGGCTGTTGAAGCAACTAAATATGCCGTAGCTTTAGCCAGGTGTCACGGTGCAAAAATAACTGCAGTGTTTGTAGACTCCGACGGTGAAGAGGCCGTTGTTCCGGAAGATCAGTGGGAATACCTGGCAAAAAAGAGTAAAAGGATCCGTTATGGGCTGGCTGGCCTGGAGCTTGTTCAGAGGTACGGTAAGGCATACTGTTTAGATGTTAAGCAGCTTCTTTTAAGGGGCAATCCTGTTAAACAGATTGTAGATACTGCTGAAAAAGAAGAGGCCGACTTAATTGTTGTGGGGGATACCGGCTTAACGGGAATTAAAAGAATAGCATTGGGGAGCGTTGCAGGAGCAGTGGTTGAAGCATCAGAGATCCCCGTTCTGGTTGTTAAGGGTAGGTAGCAATCGCCATGAACTTTCACCAGTTATATATTTTCAAGATAGTAGCTGATAAAAAGAGCTTTTCAAAGGCTGCACAGGTCCTGTTTATTTCCCAGCCGGCCATCAGTATGCAAATTAAATCCCTGGAAGATCACTTCGGCACACGGTTATTTGAGCGCAACACCCACCAGGTGAATCTAACAGAGGCCGGCCGTATCCTGTATAGCTATGTAGAGAAGATCTTGTCCCTGGTAGATGAAGCAGAGAAAGAACTCTCTGCCCTTACAGGATGTATGAGGGGTACACTGTCCATTGGAGCAAGTTTTACTCTGGGTGAGTATGTAATTCCCCAGGTAATTGGCCGTTTTAAAAATCAGTATCCACAGGTAAAAGTGTTTCTACAGGTAACCAATACAGAGCAAATTGCGAAACGGGTATCAAAACACATCCTGGATTTGGGACTGGTGGAGAGTCATGTAGACGATCAGGAACTGGCTGCCAGCCCTTTTTTACAGGACGAGTTGATAGTGGTACTTCCGGCCGGCCACCCTTTAGCTGGAAAAAAGTCTATCTCGCTGGATGAATTCATTGCGCTTCCCCTGGTGTTGCGGGAACAGGGGTCGGGTACAAGGAAAGTTACCGAAGAGCGGTTGAGGGAAGCGGGGGTGGAATTGTCTGCATTAAACGTTGTTATGGAACTGGGGAGTACCGAAGCAGTAAAAAAAGCTGTAGAAGCTGGTTTTGGAGCCAGTATCATTTCCATGTGGGCGGTTCAAAAGGAATTAAAACTATGTACGCTTGTACCTGTGAGGATTAAGGGATTTTCCTTGCTTCGAAACTTTTATCTAATTTATAAAAAAAACAGGTCCCACACATCTGTGGTAAAAGAGTTCGTTTCTTTTATAAAGGAAGCCAGTGGAATCGCCGGCTCATTAATGGCCAGGTAAAGGCAACCTGGGAGGAACTTTTTCATTGCCGGCGAATTGTTTTTTCATGAGCTAATTTAAAATTTTTATTGAAATCTGACATCTGGAGGATTTCCGGTGAATAAAAGCGAATTAAGAAAGGATGTCTTAAAAGCACGGGACAGCCTTTCTCCGGAAGAAATAGCCGAAAAAAGCGGGCGGATTTTGCGCCGCGTGCTGTCCCTGGAGGAGTTTCAAAGGGCCCGGACTCTCATGGCCTATGTTGACTTCCGCAACGAGGTGCAGACCGGCGCCCTGATCATGGAATCCATGGCCCGGGGCAAAAGGGTGGCTGTGCCTTTGACTGACGTAGCCAGTAAACGCCTGGTGCCGTCTCTGCTGCTGGATTTTCCCGGGGACCTGGCGCCGGGAACGTGGGGTATTCTGGAACCGCGTCCTGAGTGCCTGCGACCCCTGGAACCGGAAGAACTGGATCTGGTAATCGTACCGGGGGTAGCCTTTGATCTCCAAGGCAACCGGCTGGGCTACGGGGGAGGCTTTTACGACCGCTTTCTGCCCCGCACCAGGCCGGATACCCTCTGGCTGGCCCTGGCTTTTGAGCTGCAGATTCGCCCGCACATTTTAACCGGGCCCTACGATTGCCCGGTGCACATTCTGGTTACCGAGGAGCGGGTTGTTTACACCCGCTGGTAAAACCTGCGCACTCGTAATGCGCAGGCTGTTGGCTGTGTTGATAAGCGGGTTTGTATACACCTGTAAGGGAGAGTAATGGGAGGAGGGAAATTCTGGTGAGCTGTCATTGTGGATGCGGTCAGGATGATGCGGCTAAAAAAGAAGCCCTGGAGAAGGTTTTTGAGCAGTACCGGGGCACCAAGGGGGCGCTCATCCCGCTGTTGCAGGAAGCTCAGGAGATTTACGGGTACCTGCCCGGGGAAGTGATGCAAAGGATAGCCGCCGAGCTGAAAGTTCCCTTCAGCAAGGTTTTTGGGGTGGCCACTTTTTACGCCCAGTTCCATTTGAAACCCCGGGGGCGGAATATTGTCAGGATCTGCCAGGGGACGGCCTGCCATGTGCGGGGAGCGGCCAGGGTATTTCAATCGGTGTCGGAGAAACTCGGTGTGGGTAAAAATGAAACCACCGCCGACCTGCGCTACACCCTGGAAACGGTGGCCTGTCTGGGTGCCTGCGGCCTGGCGCCGGTCATGATGGTCAACGACGATACTCATGGGCGGTTGACGCCGGTGGCGGCCGTGGAGATCCTCAAGCAGTACGAGTAGAAAGGAGGTATGCGGTTTGAACAGCTTGATGGACAAGTGCTGCGACAAGTGCACCCATAGTCCGGCCACGCCCTGTAAGGATTATGTAACCTGCCGTACGGAGGGACCGATCTGCCACGACGATCTTTCCTGTCGGCAGAAGCGGCTGGATTGGCTGATCAGAATCAATCCGACCCCTGCTTCGGGCCTGCGGCTGGTATGCGTTTGCGCCGGCGGCTGTACGTCGTCTGGTTCGCTGAAAGTGCTGGCAGCTTTGGAAGAAGAGGTGGCCCGGCGGGGCTTATCCGGTGTAACGGTCAAGCGGGTTGGCTGCCACGGTTTTTGCGAGCAAGGCCCTATCGTCACGGTGGAGCCGGAAAAGATTTTTTATACCCGTGTTGCACCGGAAGACGCTCAGGAAATAATTGATGCGCTGGTCGCCAACGCAGTGGTCGAACGCCTGCTGTTTACCGATCCTGCTAGCGGCGAAAAGATTCGCACTTACGACCAGGTGCCCTTCTATGCCCGCCAGCAAAAGGTCGTCCTGGACAAGTGCGGTTTTATTAACCCGGAAGAAATTCAGGATTATGTGGCACTGGGCGGCTACCGTGGTCTGGTAAAGGTGCTCTCCGGCATGTCGCCGCAGGAAGTAGTGGATGAGGTTAAAAAGTCCGGCCTGCGCGGTCGGGGTGGCGCTGGTTTCCCGACCGGGGTTAAGTGGCAGGGAGCCTTGAACGCCAAGGCGGATAAAAAGTATGTTATCTGCAATGCCGATGAGGGTGACCCCGGTGCGTTCATGGACCGCAGCGTGCTGGAAGGCGACCCGCACTCCGTTCTGGAAGGGATGGTTATCTGCGGCTTTGCCACCGGTTCGGACGAAGGTTATATTTATGTGCGGGCAGAGTACCCCATGGCCATTCACCGGCTGAAAATTGCTATTGCTCAGGCCGAGCAATACGGCCTGTTAGGTAATAACATCCTCAATTCCGGTTTTAATTTCACCATTAAAATCAAGGCCGGGGCCGGAGCTTTCGTTTGCGGTGAAGGCACAGCTCTTATGGCATCCATTGAGGGTAACAGGGGCATGCCGCGCTTTAAGGTCGGCCGCTCAACGGAAAAAGGTTTGTGGGAGAAGCCAACCACCCTTAATAACGTCGAAACTTTTGCCAATATCCCGAAAATTATTGTTAACGGTGGTGATTGGTATGCCAGCATCGGCACCGAAAAATCTAAAGGCACGAAGATCTTCTCCTTGACCGGCAAGGTCAACAGCAACGGCCTGGTGGAAGTGCCGATGGGCATTACCATGCGCCAGATTATCTTTGACATAGGCGGCGGTATCCGTGACGGTCGCAAGTTCAAAGCGGCGCAGATCGGCGGTCCTTCCGGTGGCTGCCTGTCGGAAGAGCATTTGGAGCTGCCCATCGAGTATGATTCCCTGGGGCCAGTCGGCGCGATGATGGGCTCCGGCGGTTTAGTGGTAATGGATGATACGACCTGCATGGTGGACGTAGCGCGCTATTTCCTCAACTTTACCCAGGCCGAGTCGTGCGGCAAGTGCACGCCCTGCCGTGAAGGCACCAAGCGGATGCTGGAGATTTTAAACCGTATATGCGAAGGCAAGGGGGTACCGGAAGATATTCCGGTGTTGGAGAAACTGTCCAAAGTCATTATCCAGTCCTCCCTTTGCGGCCTGGGCCAGAGCGCGCCCAACCCCGTGCTGTCCACTTTGCGCTACTTCCGGGCGGAGTACGAAGCCCACATCTTTGCCAGGCGCTGCCCGGCCAGTGTCTGCCAGGCTCTGTTGGTTTATACGATCAACCAGGAGAAGTGTACCGGTTGCGGCGCCTGTGCGCGGGCCTGCCCGGCCGGAGCCATTACCGGCGAGAAAAAGCAGCCCCATACCATAGATTTAGAGAAGTGCATTAAGTGTGGAAGCTGCTTGACCAGGTGCAAGTTCGATGCGGTAGTAAAACAGTAGGAGGGAGGGTGGAAAGGCGTGGCTAACGTAACTTTAACCATCAACGGCCAACAGGTAACCGTGCCGGCCGGAAGCACCATTCTTCAGGCGGCGGAAAAGTTAAATATCTTTATTCCTACCTTATGCTACGAGCCGATCTTGACGCGACCGGCATCCTGCCGCATCTGCGTGGTGGAAGTAAAGGGGAGTAAAAACCTGGTACCGGCCTGTGCCGCTCTGGCGCGGGACGGGATGGTGGTGGAAACCGATACGCCGGAGGTTATTGAAGCCCGGCGCACCATCATCGACCTCCTGCTGGCCAACCATCCAATGGATTGTTTGACCTGCGGGCGTAACGGCGACTGCCGCCTGCAGGACTACGCCTTCATGTATGGAGTCAGGGAGTCGAGCTTCAGCGGCGAAAAGCACAACTACCCGCTGGAGGACGACAATCCTTTCTACATCCGCGACATGAACAAGTGCATCCTGTGCGGCAAATGTGTGCGGGTGTGTGCGGAGATTCAGGGCAACAGCGTAATTGATTTTACCTACCGCGGTTTCCATACCAAGATCGCCGCCTTCATGGATGTACCGATGTCCCAGTCGGAATGCGTATTCTGCGGCAACTGCGTGGCCTACTGCCCGACCGGGGCGCTGCAGGAGAAGTACTTGCGCTCCCATGCCCGGACCTGGGAAGTGCAGAAGGTCACCACAGTTTGCCCCTACTGCGGTACCGGCTGTACACTGGACCTCAACGTCAAGAACGGCAAGGTGGTAGGAGTAACCTCTACCGACGGCGAGGTTAACGGCAAGGCCTTGTGTGTCAAGGGCCGGTTTGGCTTCGGCTTCATTCACCATCCCGACCGGCTGCAGCAGCCGTTGATCAAGAAGGACGGCCGGCTGGTTGAGAGCACCTGGGATGAAGCCATCCAGTTGATTGCCACCAGGCTGGGGGAGGTGAAGGCGCAGTACGGTGCTGATGCCATCGGCTTCCTGACCTCGGCCCGCTGTACTAACGAGGAGAACTACCTCTTGAGCAAGCTGGCCCGGGCGGTGATCGGCACCAACAACATCGACCACTGTGCCCGTCTTTGACACTCGCCTACCGTCGCCGGTCTGGCGGCAGCATTTGGCAGCGGCGCAATGACCAACCCCATCGGAGATATTGGGGGAGCCGACTTTATCCTGGCCATTGGGACCAATACCACCGAGTCGCACCCGGTTATCGGCCTTCAGGTGAAAAAGGCCGTGCACAACGGCGCCACCCTGGTGGTGGTGGACCCCCGCAGGACAGAGGTGGCCGGTCTGGCCCACCATCACCTGCAGTTGAAATCGGGCACGGACATCGCCCTTTTAAACGGCCTGGCCAATGTGATTATTTCCGAAGGCCTGGTGAACAAAGAATTTGTGGAAACCCGCACCGAAGGGTTTGAAGCCCTCAAAGAGGCGGTGGCCAAATATACCCCCGAATATGTGGCGGAAATTACCGGTATCAGCCCCGGTGTGATCCGGGAAGTAGCCCGGGGGTACGCCACGGCCAGAAACGCCACCATTCTTTATACCATGGGCCTCACCCAGCACATCTGCGGCACGGACAACGTACTGGCTATTGCCAACCTGGCCATGCTCTGCGGTCATATTGGCAAACCGTACAGCGGGGTCAATCCGTTGCGCGGGCAGAACAACGTCCAGGGAGCATGCGATATGGGCGGCCTGCCTAACGTACTGACCGGCTATCAGCCAGTGGCCGATCCCGACGTACGGGCGAAGTTTGCCGCTGCTTGGGGTGTGGCTTCCCTGCCGGAACAGCCGGGGCTGACGGTCGGCGAAATGATGGAAGGGGCAGCAGCCGGGAAGCTCCGGGCAATGTACATTATGGGCGAAAACCCAGTTCTCTCTGACCCCGACAGCACGCACGTGGTGCATGCTCTGGAAAAGCTGGACTTCCTGGTCGTTCAGGACATCTTTCTGACCGAGACTGCCCGTCTGGCTGATGTAGTGTTGCCGGCGGCCAGCTTTGCCGAAAAGGACGGCACCTTTACCAACACCGAGCGGCGGGTGCAGCGGGTGCGCAAAGCCATTGAGCCCGTAGGGGAAGCCAAACCAGACTGGCAGATCATCTGCCTGGTGGCTACGGCCATGGGTTACCCCATGCAATACGGTTCGCCGGCGGAAATCATGGAGGAAATTGCCCGCCTCACCCCCTCCTACGGCGGCATTTCCTACCAGCGCCTGGAGAGTCGCAGCCTGGTCTGGCCCTGTCCTTCCCCCGATCATCCGGGAACACCCAGACTGCACGTGGGCAAGTTCGCCCGGGGGCTGGGCAAGTTCCATCCGGTGGAATACGTACCCCCGGCCGAGCAGCCCGACGAAGAATACCCGCTCATACTTAATACCGGCCGGCGGCACTTCCACTACCATACCGGGACCATGACCCTGCGCACCGGTGCCCTGGAGGAGTACTACGGCCGGGAGTACCTGGAGATCAATCCAGCCGACGCCCGGGCTCTGGGCATTGCCGACGGCGAACGGGTGCGGGTTATTTCCCGCCGGGGTCAGGTGGAAGTAACCGCCCGGGTTGTGGATACCGTACCGCCGGGTGTGGTCTTTACCTCCTTCCACTTCCCGGACGTGGCCATCAACAAGCTGACCAACCCGGCCCGCGATCCGGTGGCCAGGATACCCGAATTAAAAGTCTGTGCCGTACGGGTGGAGAAGATCGCCTGAGTTATTATAGGCAGGACCCAGCTTTCGCCAGAGGCTGGATCCTGTTTATCACGGACTTGTAAAACGGTGCGCCGGTCGCAAGTCACTGGCTTACGGCCGGCGCACTGCTTAGTTCGTCCAGGGGAGGGATTCATCTGAGGGAGGTATTTGCATTACTTGATCCCGTACCCGTGGGGTTGTTGCTGGTTGATGCCGGGGGAAAGGTGGAGTTTTTGAACCGGGCCGCTGAAGAGCTCCTGGGTATAGAAAGAAGTGCGGTTGCGGGGAAGCGAGCTAGGGAAATCTTACCCGGCTCCCTGGTGGAACAGTTATGGCCGCAGGAGGGCTCACCTTCAGGCGCGAAGCTGGAAATAAACGGCCGGAAGGTGGCCGTGCAGGTCAACCCGCTGGCGGGGGAAGAAAGGGCGGGCGGGTTGATGCTGGTTTTACAGGATATCTCCCTGTGTGAATCCTTGAGAGAAGCCAAGGAAGAACTGGAAGCCATCTTTAACTCTTCTTACGACGAAATTTATGTTGTCGACGGCGAGGGATACACCCGCAGGGTGAACAAGATTGGAGAAAGCTACTACGGGGTGGAAGTGGAAAAGATAATAGGTAAACATTACAGCGAAATGGAGGAGGAGGGTTATTTCAACCCATCCGTTTCGCGCCGGGTTTTTGAGGAAAGACGGCGGGTGACCATGGTCCAGCGCACGAAAACGGGCAAAACCCTCATTGTCACCGCAAATCCGGTATTTGACGATTCGGGCAGGATCACCCGCATAGTGGTTAACTCACGGGATGTTTCCGAGCTGATCAATTTAAAGCAGCGGTTAGAAGACACCGAACAGCTGGTGGACAACTACCGCCGGCTGGTGATGTACCTGCGGCAGGAAAAGCTGGAAAACACGGAAATTATCGCGGTCAGCCCCCAGATGAAACAGGTCCTGGACCTGGTGGACCGGGTGGCCCAGGTGGATTCCACCATCCTCATTACCGGCGAATCCGGTGTGGGCAAAGGCGTTATTGCTTCCCGCATTCACAAATTGAGCAGGCGGCATAAAGGTCCTTTTATTACCATCAACTGTGGAGCCATACCCGAGAACCTGCTGGAATCGGAGTTATTCGGTTATGAGCCCGGGGCTTTTACCGGGGCCAGGCGGGAAGGGAAAAAGGGTTTAATTGAAATGGGTGACGGGGGAACCGTTTTTCTGGATGAGGTGGCGGACCTGCCGCTGAACCTGCAGGTCAAGCTGTTGCAGGTAGTTCAGGAAAAAAAGTTAATACGTGTCGGGGGCAGCCACCAAACCGCGGTGAATGTGAGATTTATCGCCGCCACCAACCGCGATATTCAAAAGATGGTCAGGGAAGGATTGTTTCGGGAGGATCTTTACTACCGGTTGAATGTTGTCCCGGTCACCATTCCTCCCCTGCGCTATCGCAAAGAAGATATTGTGCCCTTGATTGAGCATTTCGTCAATAAGTTTAATCTGAAATATGACATGAATAAACATTTCTCACCGGAAGTCCTGGACTTACTGGTAAAATACCACTGGCCGGGTAATGTAAGGGAAGTGGAAAACCTGGTGGAACGGTTGATGGTTACCACCGACAGCAACCTTATTGAGACAGTGCATATTCCCGATTATATTATCAATTCCAACGGGGAACTTCCCGGCAGGGTATATGTGCTGGGGATATGCCCCCTGAAACAGGCCGTCGATGAGGTGGAAAAGCAGTTAATTATGCTGGCGTCACAGCGTTGCAAAACCACCTATGAAATGGCCAGCGTCCTGCAGGTTAACCAGTCTACCATTGTCAGGAAGATCCAGAAGTACCGCGTGCACCTTACGGGAAGCAAGCAAAAGAAGATCATGAAAAACACAAAGTAATGCAGTTATGCATTAAGCCCAATCCCTTATTGCATCGTTAAAAAGGGACAAAGTGCAGGGAGGTGCCCGGTGTCTTTTAGTCTGTGCTAATTGGGGCTTAATGTGTGCCTGCATCTACCCATTTGGTGAAAATTGCAGAAGTCTTAAAAATGTTGACTCAATCAAGATTATTAAGCCTGGCATACTTTTTGCACCCTTAAGGGGTAAAGCCTCCGGTGGGAAAGCTTCCGGGGCAAACCTTTAAGGGGAGTGATTTGATGAGCAAGCAGCTGAACATTTTTGAACTGGCATGTAATCACGTTCTGTCGGCGGTGAAAAGGCTCAACCTCAACCCGGCGGTTTACGAAATTCTTCGGAATCCGGAACGGGTACTGACGGCGGCCATACCGGTCAAAATGGACGACGGCAGCATTAAAGTTTTCACCGGCTACCGGGTACAGCACTGCAGTGTACTGGGCCCTTTTAAGGGGGGGATAAGGTTCCACCCGGATGTGGATATGGACGAGGTGAAAGCCCTTGCCCTGTTGATGACCATGAAGTGCGCCTTACTGGGGCTGCCCTACGGCGGCGCAAAGGGTGGAGTGACTTGCGACCCCAGGGAAATGTCTTTCGATGAATTGGAAAGGCTGAGCCGGGGTTACATCAAGGCCATGTACCCGTTGCTGGGCCGGGAAAAGGACATTCCTGCCCCGGATGTTTATACCAACGCCCGGGTCATGACCTGGATGATGGACGAGTTTTCGAATATTAAAGGGTATAACGAGTTTGGGGTTATTACCGGCAAGCCGCCGGTGGTAGGCGGATCCCTCGGGCGGGAAGAGGCCACAGGCAGGGGTTGTATCATTGCCGTGCGGGAAGCGGCTAAGGCGCTGGGGATAAGTTTGAACGGTGCCACCGCTGCCGTGCAGGGCTATGGTAAGGTAGGGAGCACTGCTGCCAGGCTGCTGCACGAAATGGGCTGCCGCATTATTGCTATATCCGACATTTTCGGCGGTATATATAACCCCAGGGGGTTCGACCCGGTGGCGGTGTATCAATTCAGCAAAAATACGGGAACCGTGAAAGGGTATCCGGGCAGCCGCCCAATCAGCAACGAGGAGTTGCTGGCCTTAAGCTGTGATATTCTCATCCCGGCGGCCGTGGAAAACCAGATTACCGAACAAAACGCCCGTAATATTAAAGCCCGGATTATCGGCGAGGGAGCCAACGGCCCCACCACTCCCGGTGCAGATCAGATCCTGAATGAGAAAAAGGTTTTTGTGATTCCGGATATTCTGGCCAACGCCGGCGGCGTAACCGTTTCCTACTTCGAGTGGGTGCAGAACAATACCGGTTACTACTGGTCTGAAGAAGAAGTGAACCGTCGTTTGGAGGAAAAAATGGTGGCCACTTTTAAAGAAGTGTATCAAATGTACAGGGCCCATAAAGATCTTAATATGAGGGATTGTGCGTACCTGGTGGCCGTGCAGCGCCTGAGCGAAGCCATGTGGCTGCGGGGATGGCTGGGTAAAGGTGCCGAATATCAACATAAGCGGGAAGCCGTGCTTGCGTAAGAACCTTAAAAAGCCCGCAAAACTTGGTTACCATTACTCCGCACCTCCGAAGCCGTGCTTGCTTAGGTACTTTAAAAACCCGAGTCTATTTGTTGGCTCGAGTTTTTTTGTGTGCGCCCGGCATGGGCGTTAACTTGGTGGTGAAAGGCAGGTGCAGGCGAGGCAGCACGAGTCTGCTAGCCAAAGGCAAGGGTGTCCATCGCGAGGTGGAATCGGATCGGTGCGCCGGCGGCAAAACCACGGCCCGATGAACAAGAACCCCATAAGAGGCTAAGCCGTTCGGATGAGCTGGCACAACACAGCGAAATCCCAGGCTGCCAAGGGACGGCGGAGTATATGGGGCGGGCGCGGGGTGAAGGTTAACGCTCTTACCCGGGGAGGCCTGCCGTATAAGCCAGGTAGAGCTGGTAACCCGTGTCGAGAGGCACGGCTGAACCGGCAGGAGTCAGCAGAGGGCATAGTACCCTGGGGGTCATGAACTCCAGGGGAAGGCCCGAACATCAAGTCAGAGGTGAGACCGATGCGTTCGCGAGAAGGGCGAAGACAGCAGAAAACCCCGGAAGGGGCCTGCCCGCGGGAGGAAGTGGTGAAGCCACGGGGGACCGCGGGAGGGCCGAGTCCTTCTCCGGCACAAGGCGGGACGTCACCTCGCGGGGGTCAGGATAGCGGCCTGATGGAACAGGTGGTGGCCAGGGAGAACATGCTGGCCGCCCTGAAGCGGGTAGAGCGGAACGGAGGCGCGCCCGGCGTAGATGGCATCCCGACCGAACGGCTTCGGGACCAAATTCGTGCCGAATGGCCGCGCATCCGGGAGGAACTGCTCACAGGTACTTATAGACCGATGCCCGTGCGCCGGGTCGAAATCCCGAAACCCGGGGGAGGCAAACGGCTATTAGGGATACCTACCGCAATGGACCGCCTGATCCAGCAGGCGCTCCTGCAAGTATTGACGCCTATTTTCGACCCGCAATTTTCAGAGGCCAGTTACGGGTTTCGGCCCGGAAGGAGAGCCCATGACGCGGTAAGGAAAGCGCGTCAATACGTGGAAGAGGGATACGAATGGGCCGTGGACCTGGACATAGAGAAATTCTTTGACCGGGTAAACCACGACATTCTCATGGCCCGTGTGGCCCGGAAAGTGACGGATAAGAGGGTACTCACCCTTATCCGCCGCTATCTTGCCGCAGGCGTCATGGTGAACGGAGTGGTCGTGGAAACGGCGGAAGGGACGCCGCAGGGTGGACCTTTAAGCCCGCTCCTGGCCAACATTCTGCTGGACGACCTGGACAAAGAACTGGAGAAGAGGGGTCACAAGTTTGTCCGCTATGTAACATCTACGTCAAAAGCAAGCGGGCAGGAGAAAGGGTCATGGCCAGTATCCGTAAGTTCCTGCAGGAGCGGTTGAAGCTCAGAATTAACGAACAAAAGAGGCGGTAGACCGGCCGTGGAAACTGAAATTCCTGGGGTTTAGCATGTACAAGGTCAAAGCAGGGCAAATCCTTATCCGCCTGGCACCGCAAACCATCAAACGGGTGAAGATGAAAATTCGGGAGATAACTTCCCGGAATAAGCCCGTAAGCATGGCTGAGCGCATAGAGCGGCTAAACGCCTACCTGGGCGGGTGGATGGGCTACTTTGCCCTGGCTGAAACGCCCAGCATTTTCAGGAACCTGGAAGGCTGGATGCGGAGGAGGCTGCGCATGTGCCTCTGGAAGCAGTGGAAGCGTGCAGAAAACCCATTTTCGAAAAAAAAACCGGCTTTCCAGGACCGCATCAGAAAGCCCTCAACCCGCAACCGGCCTGGATCTTTACTACACCTTCGCGTTCGGTTGCACCCGTTGACCCGACGACAAGGGGACTGAGCACCTCACAGGCTGTGAGTACAAGTACGTATCCATGGGAACATATGTAAGAGAAGCATTGATCGCCCTTTCAGGCGAAGCCCCGCTCAATCTTGAGTACAAGGCTATGGGTTTCAGGGGCGGTTTTCAACAAATAAAACGAAAGGAAGTATTGGGGAGTAATTTAATAGCCGTTGGAGGAAGTTGTATATAAGTAAGATGCCCTACCTGGTGGCCGTGCGGCGCTTGGGCGAGGCCATGTGGCTGCGGGGATGGCTGGGTAAAGGCGCCGAATACCAAGGTAAGTTAGGAAGCTGTTCTGACGTAGCAAGGAACTGGTTGCGTAGCAGTTCGGTGATATGATGGAGCTCAGGCATATAATCTAAAGCATGGGCTTTGTTGTTTAGGGTTTGGTGGTAAAACCGGCAATGTAATTCGCGTTCCAAGATTTTGTTGAATGGGGGTTTTAAAACAGCCCCCTGGCTTACATACAGTCTCAAACAGTCAGAATGCACTTGTGCATTTACCAATGCACAAGTGCATTGGTAGTGTTGATTGGTTTATAAGCCAAATAAAAGGTTTGCGTATTTAATTATTTAATGCAATATTTCATTTTAATAAATAGAAAGTTGCGAAGTTTTTAAGTTTTTTTGGGGGTACAGTATTTGCTAAGCTTTGAGATTTGTCAGCAGGCACTAAAATTGCGAAAATAAAAATTTGGCAAAAAGGGGGCAAATAGCCAGTTATGGAAATGGATTATCGTGTCATCCTGGATGTCCTTCCAGAAGATGGAGCCAGGCCAAAAGTACTGTTCAGGCAGGCAGGGGACGGATTTCTGCAGGTTGAGTACGGGGAGGTTCCGAGGTTTAACCTGCTCGACTCGTTTAGGGTGCTTACCGTAAACAGTGCCATTAAGTCCAAGAAAATCAAAGGTTTGTACGAAACAGTACCTGCTTTGCGGACAAGTTTGTACCATTTTGACCCGCTAGAGTTGCCTGTTGAGAAATTAATAGCCGAAATCAAAGAAGTGGAAGAGTCGTTAAAAGATGTGGAGAACATTGTCTTCGAATCGCGCCTGATTACCTTACCCATCGCTTTTGAAGATAGCGAAACAAAAAAAGCAGTAGAAAAGTATGTAAAAGAGATCAGGCCGGATGCCCCCTATGTCATTAACGGTTATAACCTGGAGTATGTTGCTTTGTGCAACGGAGTTACGGTTGACGAAGTGAAGAAGATGGTTTGCGGAACGGAATGGTATAACAGCGGAAATGGTTTTTGGCCCGGCGGGGGTTTTTTCTGGCCGCTGGACCCCAGGTGCGCCATTGTTGTGCCGAAATATAATCCGCCTAGAACGTGGACTCCTGAAGGAACGGTGGGAATTGGAGGGGCTTGTTTATTTGTCTATACGACGCCAACGGGAGGTGGATACCAGCTTTTGGGGAGAACAATTCCCGTATTCCAGTTCAGCCAAAAACACCCTCAGTTTAAGGATAGCCCCACTCTCTTTAAAGCTGGTGACCGGATAAGGTTTTATGAGGTCACGGAGGAAGAAATTCTGTCTATTTACAAGCATGTCCATGAAAAGACCGATTATGAGTATGACATAAAGACGGAGAAATTTGTGGTGAAGGATTGGCTGTCGTTTTATAACTCGGAAGAGGTGCAAAAAGGAGTAAAGGAGCTCCTGGCAAAACAAGAAGCAGGAAGAAAAGTGGCTCCGCGAGTTTAACAACATGAATGAGGAGGAGAACTAGTTTATGCTGCTGGTAAAAAAAGGCGGCATTGAAGCCGTTGTTGAAGATTGGCCCGGAAGAATCGGCTACCTGGATAACGGTATGGCCGCATCCGGTGCGTTCGATTATGTTGCCCTGGGGCTGGCCAACTTGCTGGTGGGAAACCCGCCCGGTGAAGCAGGAATAGAGATTGCGTGTGGCTATTTTGAAGCTGAGTTCGGCGTGGACACTGTTATTAGTGTTACAGGAGCTGACATGAAGCCCACTCTTAATGATCAGCCCATTCCTTTGTGGGAAGCAATCAGGGTAAGCAAGGGTGATGTTATAAAATTCTCCCACATTGGAGAGTTTGGCTTCAGGGCGTATCTTGGCGTGGCGGGAGGAATTGACGTTCCAGTATACTTAGGAAGTAAGTCCACCTGTGTATACGGAAGTTATGGGGGTTATGAAGGGAGGAGATTGCAAGCTGGTGATGTACTGAACTTTGGTAAGCCACAGGAAGATTTAAAGAACCTGGAGGGCCGGAGAATTAAAAAAGAGGCCATTCCTGAATACACGCGGGTGTGGGAGCTGAGAGCGTTACCGGGTCCCAATTCGTATCCTGATTATGTGACAAAAGAAGGGATGGATTACCTCTTTTCGCATGAATTTAAAATTCAGCATAGCGCAAACAGGTCAGCCTACCGGCTTGAGGCGATAAAGGGTGTAAACTTTTTCGCCAGAACAGATGGAGGTGCAGGCGGCAGTCACCCGTCAAATGTTTTGGATCATGCCTATGCTACCCCCGGTGCTTTAAATATTTGTGGTGATACTCCCACTCTTTTAACTGTCGACGGACCCACCCTGGGTGGTTACCTCTGCGCATTGAGCGTGATTATGGCAGATCTTTGGAAGATAGGGCAGGCGGTTCCGGGCAGGGACTATGTCAGGTTTGTTTATTGTACACAAGACGATGCAATAAAAGCCAGAGCTGAATTGAAAGAACTTTTGAGCGAGAAATCTCTAGCTTAGTTTTTTAAATAATCAATTATAAACAAGGGAGTGAAACAAAAAATGGATTTAAACGTTGATATGGGTGAAAGCTTCGGGAGATATAAGCTCGGCCAGGATGAAGAGGTAATGAAGTATATTACATCAGCGAATATTGCCTGTGGTTTTCATGCCGGAGATCCTCAGGTTATGCATGAAACGGTTCAACTGGCCAAAAAGTACGATGTGGCGGTTGGTGCGCATGTTGGTCTTCCCGACTTGCGGGGTTTTGGGCGCAGGCGGATGGATATAACTCCAGAGGAATTGAAAACCGATACTCTTTACCAGCTTGGAGCGCTGGATGCTTTTCTGAAAGCAAACGGCATGAAAATGCAGCACGTAAAGCCGCATGGTGTGCTTTACCGCATGGTCTCAGAGGAAGAAAAATATGCGGAAGCTTTTCTTGAAGCAGTTAAGTTGTTTAACCCGGAGCTTTACATTTTTATTCCCAAAGGAACATTAATTTGGGATCGGGGCACTGATCTGGGTTTGAAGATGGCGGCGGAAGTTCTTGTGGATCTCAGCTACGATGACCAGGGGAACTGGGTTTTGGAGCGGAAAAAGAAAGCCTGGTCTCCGGAAGAAGTTGCCCAACGCGCTGTTATGGTAGCCAGGGACAAGCAGATAACGACAATCGGTGGAAAAAAGATTGATATTGAGGCCGATACGATTTGTTGCCATGGTGATTCGCCCAATGCCGTCGAAGTAGTTAAAAAAGTAAAGGAAGAATTTGAACGCCTGGGTATACCGCTGTGTAAAATTAGCGCTTCTAAATAATGCTTTGCATCATACAAGATAAGGAGGATCTGGGGGTATGGAACAAATTGTGAGAGCACATATGCCTGGACTGGTTGCAAGAGTGGTGGTAAATGTGGGCGATAGGGTTCAAAAAGGGCAAGAAGTCGCCGTTATTAATTGCATGAAAACCGAACTTTCAGTACAATCAGAATATGATGGGGTAGTAAAAGAAATTCTGGTTAAAGAATGGGACGAGATGGAAGTAGGAAGTCCTATGGTTGTTTTGGATGTTGAAAAGCTTTGTAAGTTTAGTAATTGTATTATTAATTACTCAAACTCCATGGGCCCTTAAATAGTTAGTAGATGCACAGCTGCAAATAGATGGGCGATTTTTAGGACTAGCGTTGCAAGATCTACCAATTGAAGGGGCCCTATGCGGCATAAGGATGGGGAGATCGTGATTAAGAAGCTGCTTATAGCCAACAGGGGTGAAATAGTCGCAAGAATAATCAGGGATTGCCGTGAGCTGGATATAAAAACGGTGGCCGTTTATTCGGATGCTGATCAAAATGCGCCTTACTTAAAAGATGTAGACGAAGCTTACAATCTTGGACCGGCAAACCCTGTAAAAAGTTATCTTAATATTGAAAAACTGATTGAAGTTATAAAAATATCCCGGGCAGATGCCGTTCATCCTGGTTATGGCTTTTTAGCTGAAAATTATGCTTTTGCTCAAGCAGTTGTTTCAAGCGGGGCAATATGGGTAGGTCCGCCACCTGAAGTATTAAAGGCAATTGAATCGAAGTGCTATTGTAGAAGAATCGCAGATTCCGTTGGCGTACCCGTGCTGCCCGGTACCAATGAACCAGTAAGAGATGCTAATGAGATCTTCCAGTTTGCCGCTAAATATGGTTATCCTTTTCTGCTCAAACTGGATAAGGGTGGCGGAGGAAAAGGTATTGAATCCGTCAATAGTGAGGAAAAAATTAGGGGTGCTTTTGAAAGGCTTTCGCGGATTGGGTATATGGCCTTCGGAAACGGTGACTGTTACATTGAAAAGCAGGTTATGATGCCGAGGCATATTGAAGTTCAGTTTCTTGCCGATCATTTTGGTAATTATGTTTGTCTGGGTGAAAGGGAGTGCTCAATTCAAAGGCGTTATCAAAAAATTATTGAAGAATCCCCTTCTCCGGTTATTACGGAGGAAGACCGTCAGACCCTCTACAACTATACAATAAAGCTGGCAAAGGCCATGGGTTATCGAAATGCAGGTACTATAGAATTTCTTAGATCAGAAGATGGAAGCTTTTACTTTATGGAGGTAAACGCAAGGTTGCAGGTGGAACACCCGGTGACGGAACTTGTAACGGGTGTGGATATTGTCAAGAGCCAGTTAAAAATTGCTTCTGGGGAGAAACTAAACGTCGAGCAGGAAGAAATTAACTTAAGAGGCCATGCCATAGAGGCAAGGGTTTATGCCGAGGATCCGCTTTCTTTTGTGCCTTCTCCTGGCAAAATAGAAAAGCTTATTTTTCCTTCGGCAAACGGCCGCTTTCTGAGGATCGACCATGCTCTGAAAGAGGGCTTGAGCGTACCTCCCTACTATGACCCGATGTTAGCCAAGGTAATTGCCTGGGGATCGACCCGGGAAGAGGCGATTCGACGTCTGAGAGAGGCTCTGGCTGGGTTTCACATTGAAGGAGTAAAAACGATCATTCCGCTAAATTTAATGGTATTGGAAAATAATAGTTTTGTCAGTGGTCAGTTTTATACCGGCTTTGTGCGGGAATTGCTTGCGGCGAAATAACCTGCTTGGGAGGGGATAGATGTGGGTAATGACCCTAAAATTGCCGATGCAGGAGCGGCGGGGTGGATTGCTTACTCCATTGCCACTTGGATTGCCTGGGCGGCATTATGTGGTTTTGTGAGCAGCAAGGCCCTTTTGTTTATGGCATGCATTTCTCTTGCCTGTACCATTCCGTATCTTGGTGCCGCAATAACCCAATTAAAACTGGGGAATGTAGCGGGCGGCGTTACCTGGCTGTATTTCGGTTCGTTTTTTGCCTTTTGTTCGGCGTTGACTTATGCAGTAAATTATTTTGCCGGTATCTACGGTTGGGAAGTGGATGCCCGGATTCTGGGTTACGAATGGGCAATTTTGGCACTGGTACTGATCTTAACAACCCCGATTTTTTTAAAGTTTGCACCGGCAGCCGCTGCTTTGTCGGTTATAGCGGCTGATATTGGCCTTGCCAGTCTTGCCTTAATCTATTGGGGGTTTGCCGGTTCGCTCGTGTTTCAGCTTAGCGGATGGTCTTTCTTTGTAGCAGGGTTTTTCGGTATTGTGATGGCCGTCGGAGGGATCCTTGGCGGAGCTGGCATGAAGTTTCCCGTGGGTAGGCCACTGCTCAAACAAGACTCTAATTAAACACTAACATTCTCAGGGCTTAAGTATTTAGTATCAGTAAATCATTAGGAAAGGGGGTCTGTAAGTGGCTACTCCGGTCAATTCACCCATGGTGGGCAAGCTGATTTCAGTTGATGTTAAAGTAGGGGATCAAGTGAAGGAGAATGATCCCGTGGCCACTATTGAAGCCATGAAAATGTATGTCAAAATCTATGCTCCGGCCAGCGGTGTGGTCAAGGAAATTAAAGCCACTCCGGGCGATGTAGTCAACCCGGATACGGTCATCTTAACTTTGGAGTAAAGGAAAGGGAAATTGGCTATGCTGGAGCAGTTGACCTGGTTGAGAGAATAGGCTGGAAAAATTACAAATTTGTTCGGGATACACCTTCTGCCTACCTTCTGCCGTTGATTTCAAGAGCAAAAGACTCCTTCATCTCGGAGCCCGGGCTCGTTATTCTAGAGCTTGGGCTTTGTTATAGGGGTTGCTAATGTTAGCGCAGTGTAATGTTGCATTTATAAAATGCATAAATGCATTACAAAGGATAGTAGAACAATCCAAAAACACTGCCTGAATTGCGAGGTATATTGATTTAAATATGCATCATGAGATATTCCTCTAACATTTAGATAATTGTGCTTTTCGATATTTTTCTTAAGGGAACAGCATTTGCATTCTAGTCCACAGCAAAAGGAGTTAAAACTACATACGACCCCCATGCCACTTTTTGGCGGAACCAGCAGAAGGGTGAAAACATTTTTCGGGTTCGTTTCTTTTAAAAATTAAAAGTTAAAGCAGGAGGTTTTGGTATGATGCTTCAAAAAGTTACTGCCGTACCCGGTCCCAGGTCAAGCAGCCTGCTGGAAAAGAAGAACAAGTACGTCGCCCGGGGCATTTCCAATTCCACTCCCGTCTTCGTGGCCGAAGCAAAAGGAGCTCTGATCAAGGATGTGGACGGGAACGAATTTATTGACTTTTACGGCGGCATCGGCACCTTGAATGCCGGCCACTGTCCCGAGCCTGTGGTGGCTGCCATTAAAAGCCAGGCCGACAAGCTCCTGCACAGCTGCTTTATGGTGACCATGTACGAGAACTACGTGGACCTGGCTGAAAGGCTGGCCGGCCTGTGCCCCGTTAAAGGCGAGAATAAAAAGGTCATGTTTGCCAACAGCGGGGCTGAGGCGGTGGAAAACGCCGTCAAGATAGCCCGTTTTTATGCCAAAAAGCCGGGCATTATCGCCTTCGAGTGCGCCTTCCACGGCCGGACCCTGATGGCCATGAGTCTAACCAGCAAGGTGAAACCCTACAAGTTCGGCTTCGGCCCCTTTGCCCCGGAAGTCTACAAGGTTCCTTCCGCCTATTGCTACCGCTGTTACTACAACTCCACTTACCCTGGGTGCGGCCTGCACTGCCTGGAGAATTTCACCCGGTTCTTTGCCGCCGAAGTGGCACCGGAAAATATCGCCGCCATGATTATCGAGCCGGTACAGGGTGAGGGTGGGTTCATTGTACCCCCGCCGGAGTTCCTGCCGGGCCTGCAGAAACTCTGCGAAAAGCACGGCATCGTCTTTATTGTGGATGAAGTGCAGACCGGTTTTGCCCGGACCGGAAAGATGTTCGCCGTGGAGCACTGGGGTGTGCAGCCCGACCTGATGACCGTGGCCAAGTCCATTGCGTCCGGGCTGCCCCTGAGCGGGGTGATCGGCCGGGCAGAGGTTATGGATGCCCCCGATCCGGGACACATCGGCGGCACCTACGGGGGCAACCCCATTTCCTGTGCCGCGGCCCTGGCCACTATTGACTACATGGCGGAGCAGAAGTTGGCGGACCGGGCCGCCAAAATCGGGGAAATGGCCCTGGGGCGTCTGCGGGCCATGCAGGAAAAATACCCCCTCATTGGGGACGTGCGCGGGCTGGGGGCCATGGTGGCCATGGAGCTGGTCAAGGACAGGAAGACCAAGGAACCGGCCAAAGAGGAAGCCGGCCGCATTATACAGGAATGCTACAAGCGCGGCCTGATCATTATCGGGGCGGGCATATTCGGCAACGTGGTGCGCATGCTCATGCCCCTGACCATCACGGATGAACAGCTGGAACAAGGTTTCTCCATCCTGGAAGAAGTGGTGGCCGAAGTGGCCGGTTAAAACGGCCCGGCAAGTGGGGAGGAGGCTTACGATGTACGGTTTTTACGGTAGGCTGCTGCGCTTGAACCTTTCGGACCGGTCCTTTGCGGTGGAGGAATTGCCGGAAAGCGTGTACCGGGACTACCTGGGCGGGAAGGGGCTGGGCACTTACCTGTTGCTGCGCGAGCTGGAACCGGGGATAGACCCCCTTTCCCCGGCCAATAAACTGATTATTACCATTGGTCCCGCCACGGGTACCGTGCTGCCCGGGTCCAGCCGCTACGGGGTGTTCAGCAAATCTCCCCTGACCGGGTTTTACGCCGAATCCTATGCTGGCGGGCGGGTGGCCCCGGCCATCCGCCGCACCGGCTATGACGCGGTGATCATCGAAGGTGCAGCTGATGCGCCGGTATACGTGGAAATTAGCGACAAAAATGTGCTATTCCACGATGCATCCCACCTGTGGGGAAAGGATACTTACGCTACGGAAGACGCCGTGCTGGCGGAGGTGGGGCAAAAGGGAGCCGAGGCCATGGTTATAGGTCCGGCGGGAGAAAACCTGGTGCGTTTTGCCTGTATTGAAAATAATTACTGGCGCTCGGCGGGGCGCACTGGCATGGGGGCAGTAATGGGTTCCAAAAAGCTAAAAGCCCTGGTTTTCCACGGGGAAGCCCGCTGTGAGATGGCCGACCCGGCCCTTTTGCAGGAGGCTGCCCGCCGGATCAGGGAAAAGGGCAGGGACAACCCGGGGGTTAAGGCTTACCAGACCTATGGGACCACTGTCATGGTAGGCACCATGAATGCCGCCAGGGCATTTCCGGCCCGTTACTGGACCATGGCCGTTGATCCCGGTTGGGAAAATATAAGCGGGGATACGTTACGCAAAAAATTTGAGGTACAGCCCAGGGCCTGCCACAACTGTTTTATGGCCTGCGGCAAGTTAACTACGATCAAGGAAGGAAAGCATGCCGGCCTTAAGCTGGAGGGCCCAGAGTACGAAACCATCTATTCCTTTGGCGGGTTATGCGGCATTAACAGCCTGGAAGAGATCATTTACCTCAACGACCTCTGTGACCGGCTGGGTATGGATACCATTACCACCGGCAATCTGGTGGCTCTAATGATGGAGGCCGGGAAAAGGGGTCGGGTTAAGGGGTATCCCGGTTACGGTGATGCCGAGGGGGTTGCCCGGCTGGTTGAGGATATGGCTTACGCCCGCGGCCCTGGGGAATTGCTGGCCCGGGGAATAAAACACGTTGCCGCTGAACTGGGCCTGGACGACCTGGCTGTTCACGTTAAAGGGCTGGAGCCGGCCGGTTATGACCCCCGGGTTCTGAAGGGGATGGGCCTGGCCTATGCAACTTCGCCCAGGGGGGCCTGTCATCTGCGGGCTACCTTTTACAAACCGGAGCTCAGCGGCATGATTGATCCCTCCACCACTGAGGGAAAAGCTGCTCTATTTATCGAATTTGAAAACAGGCTTACGGTTTTTAACACCATGATATTCTGCGTCTTTTTCCGCGACCTGATCCAGTGGGACGACCTGGTGACCATGATCAAGGGCAGTACCGGTTGGGAGTACACCCCGGAGGAGCTGGCCCGCCTAGCTGGCCGTATTGTCACCGCCACGCGTCTTTTCAATACCAGGGAAGGTGCTACGCGGGCAGATGATATGCTGCCGCCCAGGTTCTTCGATGAGCCGGTCAATGACGGGCGGAACGTTATTACCAGGCAGGAGCTGGATGTTATGCTGGATGACTACTACCGTCTGCGTGGCTGGGATCAGAATGGCGTACCGCCCGGTAATTGAGAGGAACAGCGGTCCGGAGGTGCTCGCTACTGGTAAGCATTTCGCGGGCTGCTTTTAGCAAATCCTTTGAAATAAGTCTTGTAAACTTATAATGTTCCATCCTCCTTCACACCCCTACCAGGGGTTTTTTTTTCCGACAGGAAGTTTCCCGGTGATAGAGAATTAAAACAATTAGAAAAAATTTTATGGAGAGAAAGCCCATGCGGATGATCAGTAAATTTGTAACTCCCGAAATTATTTTCGGAGTGGGGGCCTTGAGCCAGGTGGGTGAAAGCGCCCTGCGCCTGGGAGCGACCAAACTTTTTGTCATCAGTGACCCGGGGGTGGTGGCCAACCGGTGGGTGGACAGGGCCATCGACAGGCTCAAGGAGGCCGGTCTCTCCTATGAAGTATGGTTTGAGGTTACCAGCAACCCGAAGGATTATGAGGTGATCGAAGGGGTCAAGCGCTACCAGGACACGGGGTGCGATGCCATTCTGGCCGTGGGAGGAGGCAGCCCCATCGACGTGGCCAAAGCCGTGGCCATCCTGGCCACCAACGGGGGGGTTATCCAGGATTATGAAGGGGTCAACAAGATCACCCGCCCCCTCCCGCCGTTGCTGGTTGTGCCCACCACGGCCGGTTCGGGGTCCGAGGTCACCCAGTTTGCCATAATTGTTGACACCCGGCGCAGGGTTAAGATGACCATTATTTCCAAATCCCTGGTGCCCGATATAGCCATTATCGACCCCGTGGTGCTCCAGACCAAGGACGCCAGGTTGACGGCCGCCACCGGGCTGGATGCTTTAAGCCACGCCATCGAGTCCTTTGTATCCCTGGCCGCAACCCCCCTTACCGACGTAAATGCCTTGAATGCCATACGCCTGGTGGCCAGGTACCTGCGCCCCTCGGTTGCCAGCCGTTCCAACCTGGAGGCCAAGTCGGCCATGGCCATGGCTGCTTTGCAGGCGGGTCTGGCCTTCTCCAACGCCATTTTAGGGGCCACCCATGCCATGGCCCACCAGCTGGACGCGCAGCTGGATTTGCATCATGGAGAAACCAATGCCATCCTTTTGCCATATGTAATGGAGTTTAACATGATCGCCTGTGTGGAAAAATTCGCCCGGATAGCCGAGGCCATGGGCGAGAATATTGCAGGGCTGAGTACATGGGAGGCGGCGGAAAGGGCCATCCAGGCGGTGCGCAGGCTGGCCCGGGATCTTGACATACCGGATAAAATTACCGTGGGGAACCTGTCGGAGGAGCGTATAAACAATCTTGCCCAAAACGCCCTGAAAGACGCCTGCATTATTACCAACCCGCGGGATGTAACCGAAAGGGATTTGCATAACCTTTTTGCTCTGACCTTGAAGAGAGGGATTCAGGTTGATTGACGACAAAGCCAGGCTGATTGAGAATTTGACGGGGGTCAGGTCATCCAAGCTGAATTATTACGTGGAGCTGAAAAAACGCAACCGGGAAATTGTTATCCAGAACCGCCGCCTGGAGATCATCCACCAGTTGAGCCGGGACATCAATATCGATATGTCCCTGGAAATGATCGTGCAAAGGGTTTATGAAAACCTTCCCCCGGTTATCCCCTGCGATTTTCTGGGCCTGATCACGCTGGAAGGCAGTGAGCTGCGCCTGGTGGCCACGCAGCCCCCTTTGCCCTGTAAAGGCCTGGTGGTACCCAGGAATTCCGTGCTCTGGGAGACCATTAGAAAACAGCAAGAACAGGTGTACCTGTGTGTTGCAGGCGACGGGAAACTTCTTGAGGAGCTTCCCGTGCAGGAGCTGGAACTCAAATGCCTGATCCTGGACCCCCTGAAAGTAAAACAAAATATTATCGGTATGCTGATAATCGGTACCCGGGAGAAAAATGTATACTCACAAAATGATCTGGCCTTTTCCCGGCAGCTGGCAGACCAGCTGGCCATCTGTGTTCAAAACCGCCGGCTCTACGAGGAAGTGGTCCAGGCCAAGCGGGAGTGGGAGGAAGCCTTCCGGGCGCGGGTGCAAATGCAGGCCCAGCTGGTCCAGTCGGCCAAGCTGGCGGCCATAGGGGAAATGGCCGCGGGGGTGGCCCACGAGCTTAACAGCCCCATGACTGTGATTATCGGCAACGCCCAGATGCTGCAGCGCGAACTGGGGCCCGAACATCCGTCTTCCCAGCTGCTCAAAGATATCGTCACCTGCGGCCTGCGCTGCAAAAAAATAATTCAGAACCTGCTCACCTTTGCCCGCCAGGAACCCCCGGTGGTGACTCCCACCGACCTCAATGAGGTGGTGGAAAGGGTGCTGAGCCTGGTCAAATATCAGATAAACCGGAACGGGATTGTCATTTGTACGGATCTGGCCCGGGATCTCCCCATGGTGGCCGCCAACGGGCAGCAGCTCGATCAGGTCCTGATCAACCTTTTGCTCAATGCCCGGGACGCCCTGGATGGGGTAGAAAGGGAGGAAAAGCATATTCATATCCGCACCGGGGTGCGCAGGGGGGAAGACGGCCAGCAGCAAGTGGTTGTGGCAGTTAAGGATAACGGTCAGGGAATCCCCCCTGAAAATTTAGACCGGCTTTTTGATCCCTTTTTTACGACGAAAGAAGCTTCCCGGGGTACCGGGCTGGGTTTGAGTGTAAGCCTTGGCATTGCCCGGGCCCACGGAGGGACCATCGAAGTCGAGAGCCGGCCTGGTGAGGGAAGCACCTTTACGCTGGTCCTCCCTTTGGAGGAGGACCGGTCTTAGATTTTTCTAAATTCAGCTTGTTACCGGAGGGATAATTTTGTCTTTACAGGCACGTATCCTGGTAATAGATGATGAGGTAGAGGTAGGCACATTTTTTCGTTGCCTGCTGGAAAGAAAAGGTTATCGAGTGGTTGTAGCTACAAATGGCCAGGAGGCCTGCAGGGCCATCAACGCACAGAAGTTTAATGTGGCAGTGGTTGATTTAAAGCTGCCCGATGGCGATGGCCTGTCCCTGCTCCAGGAGATAAAAAAAGTGCAGCCCGATTGTGAAGTCATTATCATGACAGGTTACAGCACCACCAGGACAGCCGTGAGGGCCATTCAACTGGGGGCTTACGATTACATTGAGAAGCCCTTCGAGGACATATCGGAAGTTGAATCCCTGATCGACAAAGCCCTCGATTTTGCCGGTGGTGCTGAAGAAAGGAAGAAAAAGCTTTCTTCCGCCGAATGGAGTCATATTGCCACCCGGGCGGGAATAATTGTCGGAAACAGCCGGGCCATGAACCAGCTTCTTTCCGTGGCTTATAAAATTGCCCGTAAAGATGTTAACGTGCTCATTCAGGGGGAAACCGGTACGGGTAAGGAAGTGCTGGCCCGTTTCATCCATGCGGCCAGCCACCGGAGCGACCATCCTTTTATTCCCGTTAACTGCGGTGCCCTGCCGGAAAATCTACTGGAAAGCGAGTTATTTGGTCATGAAAAGGGTGCGTTTACAGGTGCCATCGGCCAGCGCAGGGGTATTTTTGAACTGGCCAACCACGGCACGCTGTTCCTGGATGAAATTGGTGAGGCCAGCCTGTCCATCCAGGTAAAGCTCCTCCGGGTGCTGGAGACCGGGGAGTTTATGCGGGTGGGGGGAGAAAAACCCATTAAAACCGATGTTCGCATAATTGCCGCCACCAATGTGGATCTGGAGCAGGCCGTCAGGGAAAAGAGTTTCCGGGAAGATTTGTTTTACCGCCTTGACGTGGTGCGGCTGTGTCTCCCCCCTTTAAGGGAGCGCAGGGAAGATATACCAGAACTGGTAAACCATTTTTTAAAAGAGCTTTCCGGACAGGGAACGGGTCAGGAGATAAGAATATCCCCCGAAGCGATGAAAATTATGATGCAGTATTCCTGGCCGGGCAACGTGCGGGAACTGCTCAATGCCATTCAGCAGGCCGCGGCTCTGTGCGATGGGACGGTAATTCTACCCGGGCACCTCTCCAGCCGCATAACCGGTAGCCTGAACCAGTTCCCCAGAGCCGGGCCAGCGCTTCTGGAAAATCAGCCGCAGGGTTCACCTTTCCTGGCTCAGCTGCAGAATATGGCGCAAGCAAAGGATTACCTGTCCGGCCTGGAGGACGGGGAACTGTCGCGGGTTTTTCATTTGTTGAAGGTGCTGGAAAAAAATGTGCTCGAGGTAATGTCCCGCAGGGGTCTCTCCTGCCCGCCTCCCGCCACCATTGAGGAAATGGAAAGGGAGGCTATCAACCAGGCTCTGGTTTATTCCCGCGGCAACATTTCCCTGGCTGCCCGTGTTCTGGGCATCGGCCGGAATACCCTTTACAGGAAATTAAAAGAAATGCAGGACGGGGCCAGAAACGGTTGATCTTATTTTTCAAAATTGAGACTCCCTGCTCCAAACTGGTCAGGGTGCTTGTGTCATAATGTAACACCAGAAATGATGAACCGCCTCCAATTTAGCGAATATCAAGATTTTTATATCTGGCATGAATATTGCCTTGCTTTAAATAAACAAAAACATAAAAACTCTTCAAAGGAGAGGGAAAATATGATTGTTTACCTCTCCAGAACATTAATTACGGGAGGCGGTTTTGATGGCATTAGGTGAACAGGTTTACGGGTACTACATTCCCACAGTCAACCTCATGGGTATTGGTGCTCACAAGAAGGTCGGCGAGCAGGTGAAAATACTCGGCGGCAAAAGGGCGCTCATTGTTACGGACGCCTACCTGGCCAAGTCCGGTATGGCCGACCAGATCAAGGCCCAGGTGGAAGAGGCAGGTGCCCAGGCTATAATCTATGCCGGGGCCGAACCCAATCCCACCGATAAAAACGTTCATGATGGCTTGAAAGTATTCCAGGAAAATCAGTGTGACATGATTATTTCCCTGGGCGGCGGCAGCTCCCACGATTGCGCCAAGGGTATCGGCATTGTGGCCACCAACGGGGGTAACATCCGGGATTATGAAGGTGTGGACAAGTCCAGCAAGCCCATGCCCCCCTTTATTGCCGTGAATACCACCGCAGGAACGGCCAGCGAAATGACCCGTTTCTGCATCATTACCGATACCGACCGGAAGGTTAAAATGGCCATTGTGGACTGGCGGGTCACCCCCAACGTGGC
Source organism: Desulfofundulus thermocisternus DSM 10259 (assembly GCF_000686645.1). Lineage (NCBI taxonomy): Bacteria > Bacillati > Bacillota > Clostridia > Eubacteriales > Peptococcaceae > Desulfofundulus > Desulfofundulus thermocisternus. The sequence continues at coordinate 71,880 of NZ_JMLG01000007.1, read as the reverse complement.
CATAAACGACCCCCTGCTCATGGTAGGCATGCCCCCTGCCCTGACGGCGGCGACGGGGATGGATGCTTTAACCCACGCCGTGGAAGCGTATGTATCGACCATGGCCACTCCGGTCACCGATTCAGCTGCACTGATGGCCATAAAATTAATTGCCGGCAACCTGCGCCAGGCTGTGGCCAACGGTCAAAACATGGAAGCCCGGGATAAGATGGCCTATGCCGAATTCCTGGCCGGCATGGCATTCAATAACGCCAGCCTGGGTTACGTCCACGCCATGGCCCATCAGCTGGGCGGCTTTTACAACCTTCCCCATGGCGTATGCAACGCCATTCTGCTGCCCCATGTCTGCCGCTTCAACTTGATTGCCTGCCCGCAGCGTTTTGCCGACATTGCAGTCGCCCTGGGCGAAAACATTGAGGGGCTTTCCGTGCGTGAGGCTGCAGAAAAGGCTATTTCCGCCATTCAAAAACTGTCGGAGGATGTGGGTATTCCTTCCGGCCTTGCCGGGCTGGGAGTCAAGGAGGAAGACCTGGCCATCATGGCTGAAAACGCCATGAAGGATGCCTGCAGCCTGACCAACCCGCGCCTGGCCACCCTGGACGATATAATTGACATCTACCGGCAGGCAATGTAGAATATAAACACTAGATGACTTGCTGATCTGATAGGAGAGTCGTTGTGGGAGAGTCTAAGTCTCTCCTATCAGCATTTTTAGTAAAAGTTTTGGACAAGGTGTCCTTTTGTGATGCTCTTGCCCTGTTATGGAGCAGGCGGAGTGTTTCAAAATGGTGCATTGGGGGTGCGTAAGCGTCATTTAACCCGGAGTTTTTATGGCATGGAAATTGTACCTGGTTGTTTAGAGCCAATTGAATAGCCTGAATAAACAGGAAGATTGTAGTTGGAAAGATCAATTTTTGCCTAAAAATCTAAATATTAAAGGGGGAGAAAGCGGTGTCCAAGTTCCTGCGGGTGAATATGACCACCGGGGAAGTCAAGTTTGAGGAAGTGCCGGAAAAGTATATGCCCCTTGGCGGCAGGGCACTTACATCCCAGCTGGTTTACGACGAAGTGCCGCCCACCTGTGATCCTCTTGGTCCCTACAACAAGCTGGTTATTGCTCCGGGATTGCTCTCGGGTACCAGCGCACCATCTTCAGGACGCCTGTCCGTAGGAGGGAAGAGCCCCCTCACCGGAGGGATTAAGGAAGCCAATGCCGGCGGTATTACCTCTCAGAAGCTGGCCAACCTGGGCATCAAGGCCATCATCCTCGAAGGTAAGCCCGCCAGCAGCGACTGGTATCTGCTCAAGGTTACTCCCGAGGGGGCAGAGTTGCTGCCCGCCGGCGATCTGGCCGGCAAGGGTACTTACGAGGTAACGGCCATCTGTCGGGAGCGTTACGGTATGAAGGTTGCCGTGATTACCATTGGCCCTGCCGGCGAGATGCTCATGCCGGCCGCGGGGGTAACCAACAACGATAGTGACGGCAACAGCAGCCGCTATGCCGGCCGGGGCGGCCTGGGGGCGGTAATGGGTTCCAAGAGAATTAAGGCCATCGTCGTGGACAGCCCGGCTACCTTTGATGCCCCGGTTAAGGAACCGGAGCGTTTCAAAGCGGCAGCCAGGAAATTTGCGAAAATTTTGCAGGATCACCCGGTCACGGGGCAGGGACTGCCCAGCTACGGCACCAATGTGTTGATGAACATTATCAATGAAGCGGGCGCCCTTCCCACCAGAAACTTCCGCTTCGGCCGTTTCGACAAAGCTGCCGAGGTCAGCGGGGAGAAACTGGCCGAGGTGGCCGTAGCCCGGGGAGGGAAAGCCACCCATGCCTGCCATCCCGGCTGCGTCATGCGGTGTTCCAATGTTTACCCCATGCCCGACGGCAAGGTTTGTGCCCCCATTGAATATGAAACCGCCTGGTGTTTCGGTCCGAACCTGGAAATTGGCGACCTGGATGTAATCGCCAAACTGAACTACATCTGCAACGACGTAGGCCTGGACACCATTGAGACGGGGTGCACCCTGGGTGTGCTTATGGAAGCCGGCGTCATACCCTTTGGTGATGGTGAGGCCGCCATCAGGGCTCTGGAAGAAGTGGCCAAAGGCACGCCCCTGGGCAGGATTATCGGCGGCGGTTCGGCCAATGCCGGCCGGATTTACGGGGTAACCCGCGTGCCCGCAGTGAAAGGCCAGGGTATTCCCGCCTATGACCCGCGGGGCTGCAAGGGCAACGGTGTTACCTATGCCACCACGCCCATGGGTGCCGACCATACCGCCGGGTATGCCGTAACGGCCAACATCCTTAAAGTGGGCGGTTTTGTGGATCCTTTGAAACCCGAAAGCCAGGTGGAGCTTTCCCGGAACCTGCAAATTGCCACTGCGTTCATAGACAGCAGCGGGTTGTGTCTCTTTGTGGCCTTTGCTGTCCTGGATAACCCTGAGGGAATGCCCACCATTGTTGAAATGCTTAACGCCATGTACGGCCTCAATTTAACTGTAGATGACGTGCTCAACATGGGCAAGCAGGTATTGAAGGTCGAGAGGGAGTTCAACCGCAAGGCCGGGTTCACCAGCGCCGACGACCGGCTGCCCGAGTTCTTCAGCCAGGAAGAACTGCCGCCTCACAACACTGTATTTGATGTCAGGGCGGAGGAACTGGATCAGGTGTTTAATTTCTAAACTAATTCCGTGGCAGGGCTCCCATAGAGGTGCCCTGCCACCCTGAATTTTAACGGGGGTAGATGATGTGCGGCTGGAAGTACGCGTTTTCAGCGGGCTGGAAAAATTCATGCCCGGGGCCCGCTTCGGCCAGGCTATTGAGGTAGAGCGCCCGGAGGGAACTACCGTGGCCGGCCTTATAGACAGCCTGGGTATTCCCCGGAGCCAGGTCTTTACGGTTCTGGTCAACGGGCGGCACGCAGCCATGGATGCCGTCCTGCAGCCCGGTGACCGGGTATCCTTGTTCCCGCCGGTTGGCGGAGGTTGAGGAGGCAGGTAAATATGCAGGGGTTGACCCGGGAACAACGGGAGCGTTATCAGAGGAATATACTCCTGCCCGGTGTGGGCAGTGAGGGACAGGAAAAATTGCTGCGCAGCAGAGTACTGGTGGTGGGAGTCGGGGGGCTGGGCTCACCGGTAGCCTATTACCTTGCTGCGGCCGGTGTAGGCTACCTGGGCCTGGTAGATGCCGACGTGGTGGATTTGTCCAACCTGCAGCGGCAAATCCTGCACCGCACCGGTGATGTGGGCCGGCCCAAGGTGGAATCGGCCAGGGATAAGCTGGTGGCTCTGAACCCGGACGTGCAGGTGGAGGTTTTCCTTGAACGCCTGAGCGCTGCCAGTGCCCTGTCCCTGATCGAGGGATATGACATTGTTGTTGACTGCACCGATAATTTTGCCACCCGCTTCCTGCTCAACGAAACCTGCCTGCGCCTGGGGAAGCCCTTCATCTACGGCGGCGTGCTGGCCTTTGCCGGTCAGGTGATGACTGTGGTGCCCGGTGCCGGTCCCTGCCTGCGCTGTATTTTCCCGCATGAACCTGATCCGCAGGTTCCCGGCTGCGCGGAACTGGGGGTCCTGGGAGCTGTGCCCGGTGTTATCGGTACCATCCAGGCCACGGAAGCCATCAAGTACCTCCTGGGCCTTGGCGATTTGCTGGTTGGCCGGTTGCTCACTTACGACGCCCTGTCCATGACTTTTTTGGAGGTATCTGTGGGCCGGGATCCCGGATGTCCGGCCTGCAGCCAGGAAATGAGGTGACGGTGTTTGGCCAGAATAGAACTGCGGGCTTTCGGCCCGTTGATGAAGATATTTTCCCACCGCGGCTGGCCCTTTCCCCTGCCTGTGGAAATTGCTCCCGGTGATACTCCCGGCACCCTGTTAAAGCGCCTGGAGATACCGGAAGAACAGGTGGAAGTGGTTTTTGTCAACGGCCGGGTGGAAAAAATGAGTCACCCTCTGCAGGATGGCGACCGGGTGGCCTTTGTCCCGCCGGGGGTGCCGTCCATTCACAGGGTAATGCTGGGGTTTTACAGCAGAAAATCATAGTTCGGGTTCCTTTTGTACAACACCTTCACGGTGTTTTTTATTTATTGCCGGCAGGTTTCCGGGAGCCGGCCGTAGAAATTTTCGTTGACATTATTTTCAGGGGGTACTTTCATGGCCAGAGAACTGGCGATCAACCCCGGCAGGTGTACCGGTTGCTGCACCTGCGCCCTTACCTGTGCCATTACCCACCTGGGGGAGTTTAAGCTTACCGGAGCTTTTATCAGTATTGCCAGGGATGAGTTTGAGGGAACGTTTACCATTACCTTTTCCTCCCTTTGCCGCGGCTGTAAAAAGTGTGCCCTGGCCTGTCCTTCGGGAGCCCTGCGGGTGGTCGATGTAGAGAAAATGGCGGAACAGGAGGGGTAGTGCGTGTACGGTTACAGCGGTAAAATCCTGGATATCGACCTTACTGCCGGCAGGATAAAGGAGCGACCCGTGGAACAGGATTGGGCCAGGGAATATTTGAGCGGCCTGGGATTTAACGCCCGCCTGCTCTACGAGGAAATTCCCGCCGGCGCCGACCCCCTCGGCCCGGAAAATATCCTGGTCTTTAATGTGGGGGTGCTGGTGGGAACAACGGTACCTACAGCATCCCGCACCGAAGCTTCCGCCCTCTCACCCGCCACCGGCCTGTTTGGTACGGCCAACTCCGGCAACTTCTGGGGAAGCGAGCTCAAGTTTGCCGGTTTTGACGGGGTGGTTATCCGGGGAAAGGCCGCCGCACCGGTTTATGTATGGATCTGTGACGGCCAGGCAACAATTTTACCGGCGGACCACCTGTGGGGGCGGGATGCCTGGGAGACGGTGCGCCGGATTCGCCGGGAACTGGGCGACGGGGCCATTCAGGTGGCGGCCATTGGCCAGGCCGGTGAAAATCTGGTCCGCTTTGCCAGCGTAGAAAACGGTCCCTTTGATGCCTGGGCGCGTACGGGGCTGGGCGCGGTAATGGGCAGCAAGAACTTGAAAGCCGTGGCGGTGCGCGGCCGTGGTGCGGTGAGGGTGGCTCACCGGAAAGAGTTCCTGCAGGCCGTGGACGACACCCGGAAAGCGATTTTTTCTTCTCCTTTTTACGGTCCCTTTTCCCGCTTTGGCACCATGCTGGCCACCCTGCCCTATCAGGAGTTCGGGGCCCTGCCGGGGCGCAATTACCGGCTTGGTGCCATAGAAAACTGGGTGGAAACCCGCAGCCGCAAGGTTCTACCCAGGTACAGTAATCGTGGTGTGGCCTGCGTGGCCTGTCCCATTGCCTGCGCCCACTGGGTGGAAATTAAGGAAGGCCCCTACGCCGGGCTCAGGCTTAAAGATATGGAGGTTACACCGGTCATCGGCTTCGGAGCCGGGTGTGATATCAACAACCTGCCGGCTGTGGCCATGGTTACCGAAACCTGCCAGCGCCTGGGCCTGGATATGGTTTCCGCGGCGGCGGTGGTAGCCTTTGCCATGGAGCTGTATGAAAAAGGGCTGATCGGCGAAAAGGATCTGGGCTTCCCCCTTAACTGGGGCGATGAACGGGCTACCATTTCCCTGCTCGATATGATCGCCCACCGTCGCGGCCTGGGAGATGTGCTGGCTGAAGGTGTCAGAAAGGCAGCGGAGCATTTCCCGGGTGCTTCAAAATATGCTGTAGAAGTCAAGGGGCTGGAATGTTTCCTTTTAGATCCCCGGGCCCGCTGGTCTACCTGGACTCTGGGTTATATTACCAATGTGCGGGGCGGAGATCACCTGCGCACCCGCAACCCGGTGGAAAATCTCCGTTATAATGAAAATCCCGTCCCTTACCTTACGGAAAAGTTTGGTTTTTCGGAGGAAATGTACGAGCGCCTGGATATGCCCGACGAGCTAAAAAAGGAGATTTTCGATCCCGTTACCAGGGATGTAAACATACCAAAAATGTCCCGGTGGGCAGAAGATCTCATTGCCGTCTATAACGCCCTGGGCATGTGCATCCGCCCGCCCGTGCTGCATACTGTGGGTCCCACCCTTTTTGCCCGCCTTTATACCAGCTTGACCGGTATTGCTCTAACACCGGAAGAGGTGATCAGGGCGGGAGAACGTATCTGGAACCTCCAGAAGCTGTTCAACCTGCGTCATGGTGAAAAACCGGGTGATGCGGATTATCCCTCCCGCTTTTACGATGAGCCCGTAACGGCCGGCCCCGCCGCCGGGCGCAGGCTGGAGCGGGAGAAGGTGCGGGAGGTTTTGCGGGAATATTACCTGGCCCGGGGATGGGATCCGGATACGGGGGTGCCCGGCGCGGCAAAACTGGCCGAGCTGAATTTACAATCCTACACCCATCAAAGGAGTTGAAGGAGTTTGGAAATCTTCTGGCAGGGTCTTGTGGAAGCCGTTCGTTTGCTGGCAGCAGGAGATCCCGAAGTTCTTGATATTACCCTGCGCACCTTAAAAATCTCCGGTCTGGCCACGCTGATCAGTGTCCTCATTGGCGTGCCCCTGGGGACGCTCCTGGCCCTGGTCAATTTTCCCGGCCGCCGCTTCCTGGTCAGTGTGGTTAATTTTGGCATGGGCTTGCCGCCGGTAGTGGTGGGGCTGGCGGTCTGGCTTACCTTCACCCGGTACGGCCCCCTGGGTTTCCTCGGCCTCCTTTACACCCCGGCGGCCATGGTGGTGGCCCAGGCCATTATTGCCTCTCCTATTGTGGCTGGGTTTACCGTGGCTGCCATGCAGTCTTTAAACCCGAAGATTCCCCTGCAGATCCTGGCCCTGGGGGCATCCCGGTTGCAGTTGCTGTGGCTTCTGGTGCGGGAAGCCCGGCTGGGCCTGCTGGCGGCGGTGATGGCCGGATTTGGCGGCGTCATCTCCGAGGTGGGTGCCTCCATGATGGTCGGCGGCAACATTGCCGGCAGTACCCGGGTGCTGACGACGGCCACGGTGCTGGCGGTGGGGCAGGGCAAGTATGAGCTGGCCACTGCCTTAAGCATCATCCTGCTGCTCCTGGCCTACGGCATTACCGCCTTTTTAACCGTGGCCCAGCAGCGCAGCAGCCACGCTTAAAAATGTTAAAAATGTCAAAATTACGGCTGCATGCCTAATGTGGTTATATTTTTAAGGAGAGAATAAAAGATGAAGGAACTATTCCAGGCAGTTACCATTCAAGAGGCGCGGGAATTGATTTTAAAACATGTGTCCTTCCCCCTGGAAGGGGAGAAGGTTTCGTTGTTATCCGCCCTCAACCGCTGTCTCCTGCACGATGTTGTGGCCGCCGATGATGTACCCGGCTTTGACCGCTCCACCATGGACGGTTTTGCCGTGCGGGCAAAGGATACCTTTGGCGCTTCCGAGGGTCTGCCCGCCTACCTGGAAGTGGCGGGGGAGGTTCTGATGGGCGTGGCGCCGGAAGGGGAGTTAAAGCCGGGCCAGGCCTGGCGCATTGCCACCGGCGGCATGCTGCCTGCGGGCGCTGACGCGGTGGTGATGGTGGAGCATACCGAGGAGCTGGATGAAAAAAACATTGGCGTTACCAGGCCGGTGGCGCCCGGGGAGAACGTCGTCCGCCGGGGGGAGGATGTGCCGGCCGGGAGCGTGGTACTGCCGGCCGGACACCGTCTGCGGCCGCAGGACCTGGGAATACTGGCCGCAGCCGGGGTTGTGGCGGTGGAAGTAAGGCGCCCCTTGAAGGTGGGGATCATTTCCACCGGTGACGAGGTGGTCTCCCCGGAAGAGAAGCCGGCTCCGGGGCAGGTGCGGGATATAAACTCCTATACCCTTTACGGTGCGGTGGCCGGCTGTGGCGGCGAGCCCCGCCTGTACGGCATTGTCCGGGACGATTTCCAGCGGCTGCAGGAACGGCTGGCCCGGGCTCTTGCAGAAAACGACATGGTCCTGCTCTCGGGGGGCAGCTCGGTGGGTACCCGGGACGTGGCGGCCCGGGTGATTGAATCCCTGGGCCGGCCGGGAATTTTATTTCACGGAATTTCTCTGAAACCCGGTAAGCCTTCCGTGGGGGCAGTGGTGAACGGTAAACCGGTCTTTGGACTGCCCGGCCATCCCGCTTCGGCCCTGGTAATCTTTGAGCTGCTGGTGGCTCCTTTGATCAGTTCATACACTTACCCCCGGGAAAAATTTTGGGAATTTCCCCTGAAGGCACGAATAACCCGCAATTTACGTTCCGCGGCCGGGCGGGAGGATTTCGTGCGGGTGAAGCTGCGCCTGCAGGACGGGGAACTGCATGCAGACCCCGTGCTGGGCAAATCGGGCCTGATCATTACCATGGTCCGTGCCGACGGGCTGGCCCGCATCCCGGCGGGCAAAGAAGGGGTAGAAGCAGGTGAATGGGTGGAGGTCAAACTTTTTTGAGGAGTGATGGCTTTGTCTAAATTCACGGGCCAACGGGACGTTTACCTGGAAGACCGGCCCTGGGAAGAAGCCCTGGAAGAATATCTGGCTTACCTGGAGCAAAAAGGAGCGCTCAATCCCGGGCCACCCGAGGTGGTGGCGGTGGAAGAAGCCCTGGGCCGGGTGACGGCAGCTCCCGTTTATGCGCGGGTGTCCTCGCCCCATTACCACGCGGCGGCCATGGACGGCTATGCGGTGAAGGCTGCCCTGACCTTTGGTGCTTCCGAAACTGCTCCCAGGCAGCTGGCAGTTGGCAGCGAGGCCATCATGGTCGACACAGGTGATCCCCTCCCCGAAGGGTGCGACGCGGTGATCATGGTGGAAGATGTACATTTTGTCTCCCCGGATATCCTGGAAATCACCCAGCCGGTCTATCCCTGGCAGCACGTACGGCCCATTGGGGAAGATATTGTGGCTACGGAAATGATTGTCCCCGCCAATCACCGGGTGCGCCCGGTGGACATCGGGGGGCTTCTGGCCGGTGGGGTAACGGAAATTTCCGTCCACCCCCGGCCCCGGGTGGCCATCCTGCCCACCGGTACCGAGCTGGTGGAACCGGGCCGGGATCTGCGGCCCGGAGACATTATCGACTATAACAGCCGGATGCTCTCCGGCCTGGTCAGCCAGTGGGGGGGCGTTCCGCTTCGCAAAAAGATTACCGTCGATGACTTTGAGGCCCTGCGCCAATCCCTGCTGGAGGCCCTGCAGGAAGCCGATGTGGTCCTGATCAATGCCGGTTCTTCGGCCGGCAGCGAGGATTACACGGCGGAAGTAATCAGGAGCCTGGGCCGGGTGCTGGTGCACGGTGTGGCCACCAGGCCGGGGAAGCCGGTGATCCTGGGAGAGGTTAACGGGCGGCCGGTAATCGGGGTACCCGGTTATCCCGTATCGGCCTACCTGTGCGCCGATTTATTTGTCAGGCCAATCATCTACAAAAAACTTGGTTCCGTTCCGCCCGCCCGCCGGAAAATCGAGGCCATCGTTTCCCGCAAGCTGGTCTCTTCCCTGGGCGTGGAAGAGTTTGTCCGGGTCAAGCTGGGACAGGTGGGGGACAAGATCATCGCCACACCCATATCCCGTGGAGCGGGCATTATTATGTCCCTGATCCGGGCTGACGGCATCGTGCGCATACCCCGGCTTTCTGAAGGGTATGGTGCGGGCCAGGCGGTGCCGGTGGAGCTCCTGCGTCCCCTGGAGGAGATCAAGGAAACCACCGTCATCATCGGCAGCCACGATATCGCCCTGGACGTGCTGGCCAACTTCCTGCGGCGGCTCTATCCCCAGGCCAGCCTGTCCAGCGCCCATGTGGGGAGCCTGGCAGGTTTGAACGCCCTGAAAAGAGGGGAAGCCCACTGTACCGGCACGCATCTTCTGGACGAGGAAACGGGGGAGTACAACATTTCCTACATCCGGCGGCTGCTGCCGGGCAGGGGAGTGGTGCTGGTCAACCTGGTCTACCGGGAGCAGGGGCTGATTGTGGCTAAAGGCAACCCCAAAGGGATCCGGGGGCTGGAGGACCTGGCCCGGCCCGACGTTACCTTTGTAAACCGGCAGCGGGGAGCGGGTACCCGGGTTCTGCTGGATTATCACCTGAAAAAGCTGGGGATCAGCCCGGACCAGATAAACGGTTACGAGCGGGAGGAATATACCCACATGGCCGTGGCGGCAGCTGTGGCCGGGGGAGTGGATGCGGGGCTGGGTATCCGGGCCGCCGCGGTGGCCCTGGGTCTGGACTTTATCCCCCTGGCCGAAGAGCGTTACGACCTCTGCATCCCCCGGGAATACTGGGATACACCATATATCCAGCGTTTGCTGGCCGTCATGGACCTGCCGGAGTTCCGGAAAGAAGTGCAGGCCCTGGGCGGCTACGACCTGCGGGACTGCGGTAAAATCATGTGGGAATCTCAGGGATAAAATGGTAAGAAATGCGGTGCTCAATGTAAAGTGAAGCACCGCATTTCCCGGTTTTCAAGGAAAGGAACCGATGACTGATGACCAGGGAAGAATTGCGCCTGCTGCTCGAAGATGTGCGCCAGGGCCGCCTGGAAGTGGATGCGGCCATAGAAAAGCTCAGAACCCTGCCCTACGAGGACCTGGGGTTTGCCAAGGTGGATCACCACCGGGCCCTGCGCAAGGGCTTCCCGGAAGTGGTTTTCTGCCAGGGCAAGACCACCGGGCAGGTGGTGGAGATTGTGCGCAGGCTTTGCGGGAACAACCGGACGGTCCTGGCCACCCGGGCCGGCCGGGAGGTATACGAAGCGGTGCGGGCTGTTTTCCCCGACGCCGTTTACTCGGAGCTGGCGCGCACCATTGTGGTGTACCGCGGGGAGCGCCCGCAGCCCAAAGGTAACGTGCTGGTGATGTCGGCGGGAACCGCCGATCTCCCGGTGGCCGAGGAAGCGGCCGTAACTGCCGAAGTGATGGGCAACCACGTGCGCCGCTGTTACGATGTGGGGGTGGCCGGCATCCACCGCCTGCTGGATAAGCTGGACCTGATCCGGTGGGCGCACGTGATCATCGTGGTGGCGGGGATGGAGGGAGCGCTGGCCAGCGTGGTGGCCGGGCTGGCGGAGCAGCCGGTGATTGCCGTACCCACCAGCATCGGCTACGGGGCCAGTTTTCACGGCCTGGCCGCCCTGCTCACCATGCTGAACAGCTGCGCTTCCGGTATTGGCGTGGTTAATATCGATAACGGTTTTGGTGCCGCCGCCCTGGCCACCGCCATCACCCGCCTGATGGCGGGGCCGGAATAATGATGGAAATATCGTATATTCAGCAGGGTTATATCTCCCTCTGGAAATAGTGACTTTTCTGGTCAATCGGAGAGTACACCTGAAAAGGTAGCGAGTGGTGATGAAAAAATTTTTTTGTTAGTCTGAAATTATTAGCATGGTTAGCCAATTTATATAGGTGAAAGGATTTTAAGGCAAGCGTTGGGGAGATATGGGAAAAAATCGCCTCAAAATAAGCTTGCCTTAAAATCTATAAAGTATACCCCGGGATAGACCGGATGGCTACCCCGGCGAGGAGGAGGAAAAGAAAAATGACAACGCAAATGCAAAAGGATCCAATGGTGGCTGAACTGATTTTGGCTGAGCAGGCTCTCGAAAGCTGGCGTGATTCCGGGTTTGATCTCGCAACTGCAGCCGGAGAACCTGTAGACAACTCAATTGAAGCAAATGCCCGATTTATACGAATTAAAACCATTGAAGGCAAAAATGATGAGGGCAGGAAGGTTGTGGAAAAAATTATTTTTGCCGACGATGGGGTTGGTATCCAGCCCGAAATTCTTGCCCGTACCCTGCAAATGGGTTTTTCAACGCGGTATAACCAGCGAAAAGGCCTTGGCCGTTTTGGCGTCGGGTTGAAGCTGGCAGGTTTAAGCCAGGCGAAAAGGATTGAAATTTATACCAGGCCCATTGGCAGCGATAAGTATTTTTATACCTTTCTCGATCTGGATATGGTAGCTGATAAATCTCAAAAGGACATAAGAGCGGTAGCCGTTGAAGGATATCCTGCAGAATATGAAGATTTGATGCAATACCCCGATGGAACACCATTTGCCTCTGGTACATTAGTTATCTGGTCAAAAGTTGACCGGATCGTTGATGGAGGAAGATATGGAACATCAATCAAAGAACGCATTGATGATCTGGTTAAATTTTTAGCCAGGGCTTACCGAAAGTTTATTGATAATGGTTTGCATATTGAATTAAATGGAAAAAAAATTGAATTGCATGATCCCCTGTTTCTTTTAGAAAATCCACGTGCAACAAAGATTTTTGGTGAGGACTTACGCGCCGAGATTATAGATGCGGGCAAAATACAAATTGATGGTCATGAGGTAGAGGTTACCGTAACATTGCTGCCGGAAATCGTCCGGAAAAAGAAAGGCGAAGGTGCTCGGAAAGGATCTGCCAGTCGCTTCAAGGAACTAGAGATATTTGATAATGAAGGGAAAATAAGTATTCTCAGAAACGGGCGAGAAATTTATTATAACATCATTCCAAAGATGTTACCCGGTGGTGTGAAGGAGCAAGACCGTTACATAGGCATAGAAGTAAGTTTCCCGGCAGAACTTGATGAATATTTCCAGGTCCGGCACGTAAAAAGGGGGGCAGAACCGGTCAGTAAACTTCGTGAGGAGCTTCGTGAATTCTTGAAAAAACCAGTTATTGTGGCAAGGAACAAGATAGCCGAAACCTGGGAAAAAACGGACAGGGAAGAGCGAAAAATATCCAAGGACCATGCGCCGGCAACGAAAGCTGTCCAAAAAGTTGAGGAGACGGCGCCTAAAGGAAAAGGCGGTTTTAATGTCAGGCCGGAGGAAGCACAAAAAATTATCACCGATGTACTGGAGGATCTTGGTATTGATGAAGCTTCGGAACAACAGGCTGCTGAAGAAATTAAGCAGCAAATCCAGGAACAGTCAATTACCATTGTGGATGGTTCCTGGCCGGGTAAAGAATTGCTGGAAATTATACATCTTAATGGCAGGGCAATCCTGAAAATAAATCACCGGCATCCGTTTATTCGTGATATATATGAACCCATAAAAAAATATGCCGGTACTGATCCAGCTTCTGTTGACCCGGCGGACCTTGTTCAACTGGTCAGGAAAGTCGAAGGGGCAATTGACGTGCTGTTAATGGCCTATGCCAAAGCGGAAAATATGCACCCGAATCCGGAGGATGCTTATGCTGATTTGAGATCTTACTGGGGCCAGTTCTCGGCTGCTTATGTTCGTGAATTGCTAAAAAATATTTAAAAGAGAAAGCGGCACTTTCCGGCAACGGAAAGTGCCAAGATAAAATTTTCCAGAATAATTGCCAGGCATAACCAGACGTGGTACAATAGTTTTCAGAAAGGGCCTATTAAGAAAATAAAAACACCATGCCTGAACATTTTAGAAAATTAAGTTAATGTAACCTTCCAGTAACCGAGCCATCCGGACGGCTACTGAAAAAAGGTTACATTGGCTTAATTTATAAACCGCCGTGACTGAGATTTATTCCTGTCACAGCAAAGGAGGAACCATGATGACCAAAGATGTTCAGGAAGCCATGCTGATTCTCTACGGGTACGAGCAGAACCTGAGGGACCGGAACAATTATTTGCTTGACAAAATTGACCGGGCACTCAATCAATTAAGTCGAAATCCAGATAAAGTAGGAGATCCCAGAAAAATGGTTCGGTCCGCGCTTGGTAACGCTGCTACGGTTTTAAAGAACCGTAAAAACAGAGGTTTTGAAGAACAATATGTTCCTGAAGAAGTAATTTTTCCTTCATTGGATGAAGCAGATCACGTTAACATTGAGGTTCGGGATTTTCTGAATCACCCTTCATTATCCAAACACGACCGGGAAATTTTATTTTATCTTTTAGAAAATAAAGATGCTCGAGAAATTGCCATGATAAAAGGAATTTCAGTAAACCTGGCACGTGTTCATATATCCAGGGCACGGGCAAGGGCCAGAAAACTGTGGGGGGCAGCTTGAGAGAAACTACATTTAATTATCAGATAATTTAAGCAAGTGGTAGCCGGGAAGATCAAGCATTAATGGTGCTGCCGGTTGTTTTTCCTGCTACCAGTTTTTTTTGGTTTTTGATTCGAACATATGCACTACCATGCAATACCATTAAGTAATTTAGCTTAGAATCTCATTGATTTATACTGGATAATATATAAAATTATTGTATAGACAGGATAATATGGCATTCCTTAGAAGAGGAAAAAACGTGCCATTTGTCGAATAGCTGGAAAAAGAGATAACACAATCATTTTAAACTAAATGGGGTTTGAATTATGTACGACATCCTCTGGGATAGGGAAACCGGTGGCATTTTGCTAACCGAATCAAAAAGTGAAGTGATCAGGGGGGAGGTACGCCCCGTTTTTTTTGAAGAGCTGGATCTGCTGGGGTTTAACAGGCACTGGTCCTATGCGCAAGTTGAGGAACCCCTGCTCTGGGCCACTCCAGGGCGGCGCTATTTCTACCGGGGCGAACTGGTCGCCGAGGCAAAGGGAGGGGGGTTTTTTGAACCTCCGGAGATTGAATTTCATGAAAAAAACCTTCATCTACAGCCCGTTAAAGTTAAAACCATGCTGGCGAAAAATTCCCTGTTGCTGGAAGGGTTGGTCCAGCAGACCATAGAATCTATTTGGGATACTTACAAAAAGTATCGACCGAAGGTGGATGCCGCTGCCGTGGCCTTCAGCGGCGGGAAGGATTCCCTGGTACTCCTTGACCTGGTGCAGAGGGCGCTTTCTCCCGGTGAGTTTGTGGTCATCTTTAGCGATACCACCATGGAAATAAGCGCGACTTACGATGCAGTGGAAAAAGCCCGGCAAAGGTGGAAACACCTTTATTTTTACACGGCACGGGCGGAAAAAGATGCGCAAACCACCTGGCGGGAATTCGGTCCGCCCAGCAGGGTTCACCGCTGGTGCTGCACGGTTCATAAATCTGTTCCCACCCTTTTGTGTTTAAGAGAGCTGGTGGGTAAACCTTCTGTAAAGGCGCTGGTTTTTGACGGGGTGCGCTGGGAAGAAAGTTTGATGCGCCAGAAGTATTCCCTGGTTTCCGAAGGGAGCAAGCATAATACCCAGATCAATGCCAGCCCTTTGTTGAACTGGAGTAGCGGAGAGATTTTTCTTTATTTATTTAAGAGAAACATTTTCTTTAACCGGGCGTACCGGTACGGGCTGGTTAGAGTAGGGTGTGCGGTATGCCCTTTATCCTCCAAGTGGACAAATCAAATAACCTGGCTAGTTTTTCGGAATGAAGTTGATAAGTTTTTGGCTATATTACGGGATTATGCACGTCAAAAAAACGTTTCTGAGAATGAAATAGAAAAATTTATAAAAGAAAGGGAGTGGAGAGTACGCGCCGGCGGTCGCGATATGGATACCGGGGGCACCGGTGTTCTGGAGACCAGCGGAAAAAAAACTGTCACCTTTTTCATCCGCCGGCCCCGGGAAGAGTGGGTGGAATGGGCGAAGACTCTGGGATCTCTGGTCAGGGAAGGGGATGGCCGGGGGAGGATTGAAAACGGGTCCGTGGGTTATCCCTTCCGGATTAAAAGACATGATGAGGGTGTGGAAGTCAGCCTGCGGAATATAGACCGGGCAGACCGTTTTTTCTTGAGCCATTTGCGGGCTGCGGCCAACAAAGCAGCTTACTGTAATCACTGCCGCAGTTGTGAGGTGGAATGCCCGACGGGGGCCCTGCAGATAAACGATACGGTAAAAATTGCTGAAGACCATTGTATTCACTGTGCGGCCTGTCTTACCTTTGTAGAAAAGGGGTGTCTGGCGGCCAAGTCTTTAGCCATAAGCAGGGGAGGTACGGGTTTGAAGGGGCTGAACAGGTACCAAACGTTTGGGATGAGGAAAGCCTGGCTGGAGGAGTATTTTCGCGACCCGGAAAAATGGTGGTATGAAAACAGCCTGGGCAACAGGCAGTTTGAGGCCATGCGGGTGTGGCTGCGGGAAGCGGAAATAGTGACGGGTACCAGAATAACATTACTTGGGGAAAGATTGAGGGAATGGGGGACGGAAAATCCTTTAACCTGGGCCGTGATCTGGACCAACCTGGCTAGGAACTCTATTTTGGTTGACTGGTATCTACATAATGTACCCTGGGATAGCAGTTATTTGAAAGAAGAACTAGTAGAGCTTTTGGACGAAAATCTAGCAAAAAGGTCACGCGAAAACGCCATTACTACCCTAGTCGGTTTATTGAGAGACACCCCCCTGGGTGGTGAGCTGGGTTTGGGGATTGTACAAACCAAGGGAAAGCTAACGACCATCACCAAGCGCGGTTGGGAGAGTGTTCCCGCCCTGGCCGTTTTGTACTCCCTTTACCGTTATGCAGAAAGGGTTGGCCGGCACGGTTTCTCCCTTTCGGAACTGCTGAACGGGGCGCCGGAGGGTCCCCATGCGCTTTTTGGGTTGTCCCGGGACCGGTTGGCCGGCATGCTGCGGGCCATTTCCTCCCGCTGGGAGAGATGGCTTTCTGTGGAACTGGTTAGGGATCTGGATAACATATACCTGGACCAGAGCCGCTCGTCAATCGAGGTGCTGGAGCTTGGCGGGTAAAGAGAAAGTTACAGGTTGGTCGAGACACCAGCATTTCGGTTTGCGCAAGGAGTGGCTGGAGCTCTATTTACAAGAACCGCAGGAGTGGGAATTCAGCGGGTTATTAGGCAACCGCCAGGTACAGTCTTTCAAAGTGTGGCTGAGGACCACCGGATTGCAGGATAAACGGGGAAAGGAAACCTTTCTGGCGGCGCTTTTCCGGGAGTATGGCCTGGAGGAAATCCTGCCCTGGGAGTTGCTCTGGGTGAACGTGGTCTTTAATTTTCCCACCGCTGCCTGGTACGTGCAGGAACTCGGCCTGGGCACCTGGACAACAGGGGAAATTAGAGAACAATTACTTTTTTATGTTCCCCGTTTGGCTTTATGGACAGTTAACAATGCCGTCATGGAACTGGTAGGCCTCCTGGAAAGAACGCCGGTGGGCAGGGAAATCAACCAGGGGGAGGTTTTACCTTCGCGACCGCGTCGTGTGCAGCGAAAGGGCCACGTATATCCTTCCGTGGAAGCCCTTTGTTTTGCTGCCTGCCGCCTTTTTGAGCGGGAAAAAAGAGAAAGTCTGGAACTAAGGGAAAATTTACTCTGGCCCTGGGTCATTTTTGGCTGTGCGCAGAAATATGTGCTGGGCCAGCTACTTTGCCACGGGCAAAAATGGTTTGAGGTGACCGGGGATCGCTTGCTTGCCAAATATATTCCCGAGGAGTGGTGGGCATGTGGCTCTATGCTGACTATTTGGAAGTGAGGAAAGATTTTATTCCGGTCTTTTCCGAGGAACAGGACCGCAACCAGCCGGCCGCGTGGAAGTTTTTTATCCCCCACGGGGGGTTGCGGGAAATCTTACATGGGATGATCCGGGCTTTGGAGCGCGGCAGCGCTAAAGATAAGTTATCCTTGTGGATGCACGGAGCATACGGGACGGGGAAAACTTTTGCAGCCTTTGTTTTAAAGCACCTGCTGGAAGACGACCTTGCAGAAGTGGAGGATTATTTCCGCAAGCACCAGAAACTGCTCGAACTCTGGCCACGATTAAAAGCCCTGCGGGAAAGAGGGCGTTATCTGGTCGTCTACCGTTCCGGTTCTGCCCATATCACCTCTTCCTTAAAACTGCTGGTGGAAATTCAGCAGGGGATTAAAGAAAGACTGAAGGAAAAGGGATACGGCGATGTTACCGGGGAAACCCTTTACGACGCTGTTGTCCGAAAGCTTGCCGATCCCCGGAGTACCTTTGACTGGCCGAAAGCCTTCGAACGATACAGGGGAAAGTTTCTCGATTTTTCCTCTGCAGAAGACGTATTGGACAGGCTTAAAGCAGGTGATGTTGAACAGACGGTGAACCTGGTGGAAAGGGTCGCCCGGGTTCTCGAAAATGAAGGCTTTATAGTGCAGGATGACCCGCAGAGTATAAAGAACTGGCTGAAGGAGATCATCCGGCAAAATTCTCTGGCGGGTATCCTCTTCATCTGGGACGAATTTACTGACTTCTTTACCCATAACATTGCCACTTCGACTTTGCAGGAACTGGCCCACGCAACTGCGGAATCCCCTTTTTACCTTTTTTTAATTACACACAAATCACCGCAAACGTTCCAGAGAATAGATGAAGACACAAAGAATAGGCTCCTGGAACGTTTTCATAACTTTCATTTTGAGATGAAACCGGTAACGGCCTATCAGCTAATGGCTAACGCCATCGAAGTGAAAAAGGATGCGCAACAGCAATGGGAAATCAAGAAAGAAAGCTTATGGAGCCGGGTGCAAAGGGCAACCGTAAGCCTCCTGGGCGATGAAGCGCGCATGGAGGACTTTAAGGGCCTCATTCCCCTGCATCCCTTTGCGGCCTTTTTGCTGGCCACCATTTCCCGGCAGTTTAGTTCCAGCCAGAGAACCCTGTTTCGGTTTTTAAAAGAAGATGTGGATAATTCATTTATCCAGTTTATAAAGGATTATCCCCAAAATAACTGGTTCTGGTTGACTGCCGATATTTTGTGGGATTATTTTTTCCGGGATGATAATCCCGAACTTACCGAACGGATCCGGGATATCATGGGATATTATCATTCACGTCTGGATTTTATCGGGGGAGAAAATGAAAGGAAAGTATTTAAAGTTTTGATGCTTCTTTTTGCTCTGGAGCGGCAGATGCCGGGGGAAATATTCTTGCTGCAACCTACCAGGGCAAGCCTGGAGTTGCTATTTGCAGATACACCGGTTGCAGAAAGGTTGAAAGACATCATTCAAAATTTGAAGAAAGGGGATTTTATTCGCTCCCTTTCCACTGCTTCAGGAGAAAGATTCACCATTCCTTCCCGGCCTGTGGATGAAAGAAAACTGGAAGATATAAGGAAACAGTTTAAGGCGGCCTTTCCTTTTGAAAAGATTATTACGCCCACTGGGGAAATTGGAAATCAACTGGTAAAGATCTTTGCCCTTGATGGGGCGGCGTCCCGCCGGCAGAAATTAACGGTGGTTTCTTTGAAGGAGTTGAAATTCAGGAGGGAGCGGGTTGAACCGGCACTGGAACCCTATCAAATAGGCAATGTGCTGGTGGTGGTGCAGGATGAGGGGCAGCTGGAAGAAGCCGAATCCCTCGCGGCGCAGTTATCCGGAAGATCTGAGCGCGCTGCCTACCTGGTGCTCCAGGCTCCTTTCAGCCAGAAAAAATGGGAGGAATGGATAGATTATAAGGCGCACCAGAAATACTGTAGCGATGAAAACGATCGTGATAATGCAAAGTATTATGCCCAGCAAATGAAAAACATAGTGGAGAATTGGTTGACAAAAGTGTCCCTTCTCAAACATAAAGGGTATTTTGGGGGAGAGGAAATTGAGATAATCGGTCAAGCGGGTTATAAAAAATACTTTCAGCAATTAGCTACAAAAGTTTTTCCTTGTGGTCCCGAGCAATTAACCCAGGTCAATACCCTTTATGCAACAAGTTATGGCAAGGTTGGTGCGGAGATTGGATTAGGGATTAAAACAAATATTATCGAGCCCTATAAATCGCTGGTTTTTGAATTGAAAAAAGAGGGCTTTTGGGAAGGAGACGGTTTTGTTAAAAAACCGGAACACTTCTTAAGCCGGATGAAACAGGAAATTGAACGGATTTTTGCGACTGATGAAAACGTTAGATTAATGGAAATCTGGGAAACCCTCCAGGCTCCTCCGTATGGTTTGGTACCTTCACCGGTAGCCATTACCCTGCTGGGGTGTCTGCTCAGAGATTACGGGCAGGGGTATTACTACTGGGATGGAAATAATTGTTTTCCTCTAAATCCCAATAAGCTGGCAGAACTGATTGAAGGTGTTATGAAAGGTAGAAGGGGCTGTGATGAATATGAGATCCGACGATCTTCTCCGGAAGGTGAAAGGTTTTGTGAACTTATCCGGGAAATCTTTGGCTTACCTACCGAGAGTACAGCATATCCGGAGGAAGCAAGAAAGGCACTGCGCAACAGCCTTACGGCAATGGGTTATCCGATCTGGGCTCTACAATATGTGTTAAAGAAAAATGATCCTGATCTTGAGGATTTAAATAACGTTATTTATAAACTCGGAGCCATGTTAAGTGTTTCAGAAAACGAAAATCTGAATTTAGGCGGCAACCAGTTGAAGGATCTCGTTAATTCTCTTATTAAGATGAAGGTAAGGTTGAAAAAACTGGTTTCCAGGGAAAATTTCACCGCCGGGATGAAAAATTTCTTTGCCGAAAAACAGCCTGGCCTGCTGGAAGTGCTGGAACGTCTGAAAATCGATTTGCCATCTTTTATGAGAAGGTTAAGATTGACTTTAAATGAAGAAAGCTGGCTCTGGCAAGAAAGTCAGGTTTCCAGCCGCCTGCCGGAGTTGTATGCGGAATTGGAACTTCTCGAAGCCCTCAATCAACTATGTGCAGCCGAAAACCAGGATTTTGAAAAGGCAATTAATTATTTTAACGATTCATGGCTAAAAGCAGGAAAGCTTCCTTTGAGAATTTTGGCTGAAGTAGATGACATTTCTATAAAAAGGATTTTCGGCGATCTTGATGAATTAATTTCCACCCGGGGAAGGGGTTTTGGTAAGAAAATTGCACTGGCCGAGCAATTAAAAGCAGCAAAACATGAAATTCGACAGGCACTTAAAAATCAAACGGGAGCTTTGCAACGCTGGATAAGAAATAATCTGGGGCAGGACATAACTTTCTCTGAAGCTCAAGAAATCTATAGAGAATTGCCGGATCTAAGTAGTGAAAACAACCTAGAAGAAATCAAAAGGATTGTGCAGAGCAAGATCGACGCATTGGGTAAGCGTAAATTGCTACAAAAATTAAAGGAAGAATGGATGTCGCTAACCCAAAGCGAAACACCGTCCTCCTGGAGCAGGAAACAGAAGGTTCCTGTTCGATGGGTACTGGAAGGACCGGCGTACGCGAAATTGTTTTCTCTGGTAAATCATCCGGAAACAAAAACGCAGGACGAGCTTCAAGAAGCCTTAGATTTCTTACGAGAACACGCTGAAGAGATAAAAATGCTTGACCAGGAAAGTTTTATAAATGATAAGTTTTTGTCCTTTGTAGCTAAAGATTATAAAGAGCTCTTTCAGGAAAAGGGAGACGTAGAAGATTTAAAACAGTTTCTCTACGATCACTTAGGGGAAGATGTTTTCAACTGGCACGAAAGGTTAAATAAAGTAAATGAGCTGGTAAATCATTGGTTAAACGATTATTATCAAAGGAAAGCCTTTCCGCAAGTTTTAAATAAAATAGATAATATGCCGGAAACACAGGTTAAGAACTTGCTCAAGTTACTGGCAAAGAATCCTCTGGTGGGGAATCTTTTGCTACGCGGGGAAAAAGGTATCGTTACCGGAATTGAGGATATGCAGGATGATCATTCTTGACGGCTTTCCTTTGCCGGTCCGGGGAGGTATTAGCTGTGCGGGAGTTTAAAGAGATTGCTTCCCTATTGGATTTTATAAAAAATGAAGCAAAAGTGCCCACCCGCTACCCCGCTCGGTTTATACTTGTTCGAGGGTTGGACGCCTGGCAGGAGCTCCTAAAAAGTTTGAGATTGGAAGTTGATGAGGTTTTTACCCTTTCTACCTTGTGTACGAATGATGATACCTTTCCTTATGTTGAGGGCATAATCCCCATACTCAAGGGGATGAAAACCACTAAAATTTTAGTTCTACCTCTGGCAGAATGCCTGCGTTTTACCGGTGAATCCAGGCTGGTTTTAAGGGAGTTGGCAACTTGGGAAGATGTCGGCTATAAAAGGGTGTATATACCCCTAATGGAACTTGATGATATTTTCGGATACGAAATGAATATGATTGCCCAATCCTGGCAGGAAAGGCTGCCAGAAGTCCTTTCTTTTACGAATGACGGTAAGGTAAAGATAACGGTACTCCCATTTAAGCTAAAACGAAGCACCTGTAATATGGTTACGGGAATCAAAGCATATTTAGAAGCCTGGGAAAAAGGTGGTCAGGGTGAACTTGTCCTCGTTACCGGGTGTGCTCCTTACTTAAGTTTAAGCGGGAGGGTAGGAAATTTTGAGGTTCGAGTTTACCAGAGCGGATATGATTTTTTAAAGGAACGGGCTCAGGATTTTTTGAAATGCGAGCCGGGCTGGGGTACAGAACGTCAGTGGCAGTGGCTGGCCGGGGAGATTAAAGACGGTGAGGATTTTAATGCGCTGGCGGCCAGGATATTAAATGTTAATCGCTATGATTTGGATCAATTATCTTTGCGATGGGGTACTTTCGATCCGGACCGGAAATGGCTATTCTGGATCTGGAGCAAGCTGCGGGCACCTGCGGGGACCCTGTTCCACATGGTTTTAAAGAACAGTAATGATGTTAACCAGCTGGAAGAGGCAATTGCCAACCAGCCCTTCAAAGAAAAACTGGATCTTACTTTACTGAAAGAACGAAAAGAACTGTTAAAACGGCTGGGAATAAAAGAAATGCCTGCGACGTTCTGGCAACTTTTTGCGCAATTACAGGATCCTTTAGACAGGCTGCAGGTCCTGACCGGTTTAACTTACCGGGAAAAGATCCAGGTAATCCTGGCGGTTAAGGAATTACTGGAAAAAGATAGAGAAAGAAATATCTGGTGGCCTTATCTGGAAATAGTATACCCTGAACTTGCTTATTATCTTACACCATTTTCTCACGTAGATCATTTCCTGTCAGAATATTTTCAGTCATATACTTATTCCAGGATCCTGGACACTCCCCGGGAGGAACTGCTAACCATGGCCCGACAGGCAGCGGAAGAAAAGAAAATATGGACTTTTCCGACCAGGGAAAGCATCCTGGAGAAATATTCCCAGAATATCTTTAAATTCTGGATTGATGGGATGGGCCTTGAGTGGCTGGGCTTATGGAAAGGGTTGCTCAGCCACAATGAGGAGATAAAATTGGAAGTTGTCGTGGCGAGAACAAATTTACCCACCACCAGTGAATACAATAAAGGCTGGCATAAAGAAGAGGAAGTGGACCGGAGGCTGGATGAACTGGCTCATAAATATAACTATCAGTTTCCTGCTTCTTTGGTAGAAGAAATTAAGGTGATCGCTGAGGATGTTGAAAAAATGGTTCAGCTCTTAAAAGAAAAAGGGGAAGTAATTATTACTTCCGACCACGGCCTTACCCGGTTTGCCTTTGCGGGAGGAAAGTCTACCCCGCCGCAAGGGGCGCAGATACATAAATGGGGCCGTTATGCGGAGTTAAGGGAAACCTCTGAGGAGTATGCCATTTATTCTACCAACTGGATTAATGATGGCAGAAGAATTTTTCTAGCTGTACACGAAAAGTTTGAAGGGGGAGCCTGGTCCAGCGGGGAAGTTCACGGCGGCGCTACTTTGGAAGAATGCCTGGTGCCGGTGATCCGGCTTTGGATGGTCCGAAAAGACGGAGCAAAAGCCAGTCCCAAAATCGCTATTTTTACCTCCGTGGTTAAACTGAATATCAGGGGAGAAGGGTGTTTGGAGGTGGAATTGACCGCTCCGGTCGAAAAAGTTATCCTGCAAGTTGCCGGTCAGGTTTACCCAGGTATCCTGGAGGGCGTTCAAAAGTGGGTGATCGGGATAAGAAATCTCAAAGCCGGAAGGTATCGGGGTAGGTTGGAATATGAAGGAGGCTTTTTGGGTGAAATAGAATTTGAAGTGACCAGGGGGCTTATGGAAGAAGACCTGGGATTGTGAGGTGCAATTCCAATGGGCAGGGCGATCAATGAAAATATCGCGAAGTTAAAAAGTATCTTTTCGGAAATGCTCGTTTATAAAAACCCCCAGCGAAATAAATTTTTTTCAGCGTTAGGTATCCCTTCTTACCTGCGTGACTGGCTGGTAATGCGTTTTGCAGATGGCGAGGGGAGGATTAACATTGAAGAGGTTAACGAATATGTGAGACAGTATATTCCCCGTCGTGAGCAGTGGGAATTAATGAAAAAAGAGATGAGTAAAGAAGGAAGAAGGGTTCGATTTTTAGCAAAAATAAGGGTGGAAATGGATGTTAAGACTGGGGAAGGTCTTTTCAGTTTGCCCGATCTGGGTTTTCCGGGGCGAAAATACGAAGCCCTGATTGCTGATCATGTGTTACGCGAAAAAAAAGAGGTTCTGTTCACATCTTCAGAAACCTGGGGTATTGTTGAGCTCGAGTGGCGAATGGAAAAAATCCTCGGGCGGCAAGAAGAAGGCCGGGTATTTTTGATTGATTTTAAACCATTTCGACCCTACCGGGTAGATCTGGAATTTTATCAGGAAGCAAGGAAAGAATTTAACCTTGAGGAATGGATTGATATACTTTTGATGGCGGTTGACTACAACCCCGCTGGTTTTTTAAGCATTGAAGAGAAATTGACCATGCTTAGCCGTTTGTTGCCTTTTGTGGAGAAAAGAGTAAATATTATTGAACTGGCTCCAAAGGGAACAGGAAAGTCTTACCTTTTTTCCCAGATCAGTAAATACGGGTGGCTGGTTAGCGGGGGGAGCATCAGCAGGGCACGTTTATTTTATGATCTCAGCCGGCGCAGCACCGGTCTGGTGAGTCGTTATGACTATGTTGCCCTGGATGAAATCCAGAGCATTAGCTTTCCTGACGAAGAAGAAGTGCGGGGGGCACTTAAAGGATATCTGGAAAGTGGCGAGTATAGGGTGGGGGACTACCGGGGAGTGGGCGAAGCTGGATTTGTCTTGCTGGGCAATATCAGTGAAGATAACATGAACGAAAATACCAATATGTTTCGGGAGTTACCGGCAATATTTCACGAGTCAGCCCTCATTGATCGTTTTCATGGCTTTATAAAAGGGTGGCATGTTCCACGAATGAGAGAAAATATGAAGGCGGAAGGATGGGGGCTAAATGTAGAATATTTTTCAGAGATATTACATGCTTTACGGAGCGAAATTCGCTACCGTGCCATGGTTGATGAACTGCTTGAGGTGCCAAAGGGGGCAGATACCAGGGATACCGAGGCGATAAAAAGGTTGACTACTGGGTTTTTAAAATTGTTATTTCCCCATGCTCTTTCGATAAACGATATAAAGATTGATGAGTTTATGGAATATTGTCTGAATCCGGCCCGTCTGATGCGGGCGACAATTAGAAAACAACTTCATCTTATGGATTCTGAGTATACAGAAGCCGTGCCAGAAATAAGATGTGCTTCTATTACATAAAGTACTTAAAGTACTTAAAGATTTTACAAGAGGATTTTTTCTATAAAGAACGGTGCATATCTGTATAAAACAGTACTACCAGGAAGACGGGGGCGCAGGACGGCAAAAGTTAATGAAATCGAGACTATGGGAGGATGTTGTGATGTACCTTTCCTTTAAGGTTACTAACTTTCGTTGTTTCCATGAGCTGGTTATAGAAAATTTTGCTCCCGTTAATCTGATTGCAGGGATGAATAACGTTGGCAAAACAGCCCTTCTGGAAGCATTATTCCTGCACAGCGGAGCATATAATCCCGAACTGGTCCTGCGCATCAATACGTTTCGAGGTATCGAGCCGTTCTTTAAGATCGAATCGGGAAGAACCGCAGAAACGCCGTGGGATTCCCTTTTTGCTGGCTTTGACCCGGCAAAGGAGATAGAACTGACGGGGAAAAGCAAAGCTATGGGTTACCGCACTCTCAGGATAAGGATACTCCGTGAACCCTGGGATAGTTCGGGAGTTAGCTTATTTATACACTCTAATCAGGGGAGACCCGGTGAACCATTGCTGTCCACCGGGACTGATCTTGTGCTTGAGCTGGAATACGATGAGCCAAAGCGAAAAGGGAAGCATTATCTAATTGTGGGGCCGAAAGGAATTCAGATCCAACCTTTTCCTCCCCCTCCGCCGCCTGTTCCGGCTGTCTTCCTGGCTGCACGCGGCCGGATTTCACCTGCTGAAGATGCCGAGCGTTTTGGAAGGCTGGAGATCGCTGGCAAACAAGATGTACTCTTAAAAGTCTTAAAAACGGTTGAACCACGGCTACGCCGCCTGAGCGTGGTAGTTGCCGGAGGGGTACCAATGATCTACGGCGATCTCGGCCATGGCCGTCTCATCCCCCTACCGGTTATGGGGGAAGGGATGGTGCGTTTGACCAGTCTGGTACTGGCGATTGCCAATACTGGAAAAGGTGTGGTGCTTGTAGATGAAATCGAGAACGGGCTTCACCACTCCGTTTTATATAAAGTGTGGCGGGTCATTGGGGAAGCAGCACGGACGTTTAATACCCAAATTTTTGCCACCACCCATAGTCTTGAGTGTATTAGGACTGCCCACAGGGCGTTTAGGGATAGCGGGCACTATGATTTTTGTCTGTACCGGCTGGAAACCCTGGGAAAAAGTAACCGGGTAATTGCCTACGACCAGGAAACGCTAGAAGCGGCCATGGAGACGGACCTGGAGGTGCGATAGTGAGCGTCAGGATAGAGAAATCCCATGTGCTGGCTTTACCCCGCCGCGTCGCTTTCAAAAACCCGGTAAAGGGAGGTAAGGTAGTTTTCCCGCCGGGGTTTGACATTAAATACTTCCTCGAAGGTACCCGTTTTGACCAGGCGGCCGTTTTTGAGCACGGCCACCCGGTCGGTGAGATAGGGGACCTCCGAGAAATCGTGGGTGACGAAAACAGCGGTTATTCCCGTTTCTTTTAAAAGCCTGTCCAGTTCATTGAGCAGGGACAGGCGGGTGGGGAAATCCAGGGCGGAAAAGGGTTCGTCCAGGAACAAAACGTCCGGTTCCAGGGCAAAGGCCCTGGCCAGGCTGACCCTCTGGGCTTCTCCTCCCGAAAGCTGGTGGGAGCGTCGTCCGGCCAGATGGGCAATGCCCAGCAGTTCCAGCCAGCGGCCAACCCTTTTTTTAATTTCCTGCCGGGGAACTCCCCGCAGCTTCAGTCCTGTGGCCACATTCTCATAGACCGTCGTATTTAAAAGAAGCGGTTCCTGGAATACCACGGCCATGCGCCGGCGAATGGCCAGGGCATTGCGGGAGGTAACGGGTACGCCCCGGAAGGCCACGGTTCCACGGGTTGGTTTCAATAAAAGGGCCATTACCTGCAAAAATGTGCTTTTGCCGGCTCCATTTGGCCCGATCAGGGCGATGGTTTCCCCCTCCTGAAGGCTGAAACGTTCGATATTTAATATTTCCCGGTTTCCCCGTTTGAACTGTAAATCGTGCACTTCTAAGATGGTGTCGTTC
The DNA here is from genome assembly GCF_000686645.1 of Desulfofundulus thermocisternus DSM 10259. Taxonomy (NCBI): domain Bacteria; kingdom Bacillati; phylum Bacillota; class Clostridia; order Eubacteriales; family Peptococcaceae; genus Desulfofundulus; species Desulfofundulus thermocisternus. The sequence continues at coordinate 44,711 of NZ_JMLG01000007.1, read as the reverse complement.
ACCGGATGATCCTCATTTCTAAGATTTACTTTGATTAACGCAAAGATTAAAGGGCCCGTCCAGCTTTTGTAGCTGGAAGGTTGAGGGCAGGTGGCCGGTTTAATCTCTGTTCTACTTCCCCAGTTCTTCTTCCTTTTTCCCGGCGTCGGGGAAGAACAGCGGCTGGCCGTACTTGTCCACCCCGAACTTGCCGATCATCTGTTGGGTTTCCGGGGAGACCATGAAATCGACAAAGGCTTTGGCGCCTTCGGCATTGACCTTGCTGAACTTTTCCGGGTTGACCTGCATCACGTGATATATGTTCAGCAGGGTTTTATCTCCCTCGTATAAAATTTTCAGCTTCAGGTGCTTCTGGTTGGCCAGGTAGGTGGCCCGGTCACTGAGGGTATAGCCTCCCTTTTCCGAGGCAATGTTCAGAGTATTGCCCATGCCCGTGCCGGCTTCCTGGTACCACTTGCCACCGGGTGTAATGCCTGCCTCCTGCCAGATCTCTTTTTCCTTCTTGTGGGTGCCGGACTCATCACCGCGGGAAACAAAGATGCTCCGGGTTTGGGCGATTTTCTTAAAAGCCTCCACGGTGTTCCGGGCCGAGCTTATTCCTGCCGGGTCATTTTCCGGGCCGACCACCACAAAGTCGTTGTGCATTACCAGCCGGTAGTTGATGCCCACGCCGCTGTCCACCAGTTCCTTTTCTGCTTTGGGGGCGTGCACCAGCAGCACGTCCGCTTCACCTTTTTTGCCCATTTCCAGGGCCTGGCCCGTACCCACGGCAATGGTTTTCACCTTATAACCGGTTTTCTTTTCAAATTCCGGAATAAGCACATCCAGAAGGCCGCTGTCCTGGGTGCTGGTGGTGGTGGCCAGGATAACGTCCCGGTTTTGCGGTGCCGGCTGTCCCTGTTCTGCTTTTTCCTGCGTGTTGCCGGAAGAGCAGCCTGCTACGAGCACGAGCGCGAAGAGAAGGATTGTTAAGTGGGTAAGGATTCGTTTAAACATTAACATTACTCTTCACCTCTTAGCATGGTTATTTCATAAGGATAAAAAATACGTCAAAATGTAGCCCGGTAAAAGTTATGCCTGATGATATTCTTTTTTATCACCCCCCGGTTGCCTCAAAGATAGCATCCTGAATAATTATGGCCGGTGCAAATCCCCGAGGCTTGAAAATCAAAAAGCTGTGCTCCGGCGAAAAGGCAGAGCACAGCCGTTTTCCGGGCGGCCGGGTGGTGTTTCCCGCAGAAAAAAACTGTGTCCTGCGGGAAACAGAACACAGCCTGCATGCCCTGAAGCTGGCAGTGTTCTCCTTTCCGCACTGGGAGGCATACCAGTTTCCCGGTATACCCTGCCGGCCCGAAAACCATAGCCGCGGCCACAGGTAATCGGGCTCGGAGAACAGATGAAATTATTTTTATTTCATGTATTTAATTCGATGGGCGGATGCTAAATCCTGCCCAATTCCGCCATTTTGGGACGGAAAATTGGCGGGCTTAAGGTTCAAATAATTTTAAATATTAAAGAAGGTATTTTTATTATAAATGTTGAATGAATAATCATTTATTAATTGTGAGGGGAGGATTTCCATGGCTCAGCAAGTTACACTACCCTGGCTGTCCTTCTATGAGGAAGGCGTGCCCTCAACCCTGGAGTATCCGGATAAAACTATGCCTGAATTGCTGGAACAGGCGGCAGCTGATTGGCCCGACCGGACGGCCATTATTTTCTCCGGTGTGGAGATCAACTACCGCACCCTGGCGGGCATGGTGCACCGGTTCGCCGCTGCCCTGGCGGATCTGGGCGTTAAAAAGGGCGATCGGGTGGCCCTTATGTCGCCCAATTGCCCGCAGTACATAATCGGTTACATGGCCATTCAGAAAATCGGGGCGGTGGTGGTGCAGGTAAATCCCATGTATACCGAGCGGGAACTGGAGCACCTCCTGGTGGATTCGGGGGCGGAAGTAATTATTGCTTACGATGCCCTCTATCCCCGTATTAAGGCAATACGTGGGGTGACTCCCTTAAAGCACGTAATATTATTCAGCCTGGGCCAGCCCCAGTGTCCGGCCGGGCCGGATGTCCTGCAGGCGGAAAGGATGCTGGCCGGTGCCCCGTCCAGCCCCCCGGAGGTAAAGATCGACCCCCTGGAAGATCTGGCCGTGCTTCAGTACACCGGCGGTACCACCGGCATACCCAAGGGAGCCATGCTCACCCACCGCAATGTGGTGGCCAACGCCCTGCAGGTGGTGGCCTGGTTTACCGGCTGCCAGTACGGTCAGGAGCGGATGCTTTCTGTACTTCCCTTTTTCCACGTTTACGGTATGACTGTGGCCATGAATTTTGCGGTGGTCATTGCGGCCACCCAGATCATCCTGCCCCGGTTTGAGATTAATCAGGTTCTTGAATGTATAAACACTTACCGGCCCACCCTTTTCCCCGGCGTTCCCACCATGTACGTGGCCTTTAACAATCACCCCAGGATTAAAGACTATGATGTGCGCTCCATCAAGTACTGCATCAGCGGTTCGGCACCCCTGCCCGTGGAGGTGGCGGAAAAGTTTGAAGAACTGACCGGCGGCTACCTGGTGGAGGGCTACGGGCTTTCGGAGACCTCCCCGGTGACCCATTGCAACCCCCTGCGGGGAAAACGCAAGGTGGGCAGCATTGGCCTCCCCCTGCCCGATACCCTGTGCAAGATCGTGGATGTGGAAACGGGTGAGCGGGAATTGCCCCCCGGAGAAGCGGGTGAACTTTGCATTAAAGGTCCCCAGGTGATGAAGGGTTACTGGAATATGCCGGAGGAGACGGCCGGTACCCTGCGGGACGGCTGGGTTTATACCGGGGACATAGCCAGGATGGATGAGGAGGGTTATTTCTACATTGTGGACCGCAAGAAGGATATGATTGTGGCTGGTGGCTTCAATATCTACCCGCGCGAGGTCGAAGAAGTTTTATTTGAGCATCCCAAGGTTCAGGAAGCCGTGGTAGCCGGGATACCCGACCCCTACCGGGGGGAAACGGTGAAAGCTTTTGTGGTGTTAAAGCAGGGACAGACGGCAACGGAAGAAGAATTGATCCAGTACTGCCGCAGCAAACTGGCGGCTTACAAGGTGCCGCGGCAGGTGGAATTCAGGGACAGCCTGCCCAAAACCATTGTGGGTAAGGTGCTGCGCCGTTACCTGCGGGAGGAAGAACTGGCCAGGCAGAAGAAATAATGTTCATAAGTTTTGTGTGCTGCGGGAGGGATCGGCCGTCCCCTGTAGAAAGTATTTTAAAGTTGAGAATAATCTTTTACATGGGAGATGGGGAGGATGGCCGAAGCCAGAAAGCAACAAAAAGAAGTGGTTATTACTTTAAACGGCGTGCAGCTTGTCATACCACCGGGAGCCAGAGTGAAAGAGGTGGCCGCGGCTGCCGGGGTCGAGATTCCCGCCCTGAAGGTGGACCCGGCAAAATGTAAGGGCTGCCAGATGTGCACCAAAGCCTGCGAAACGGGTGCCATTTCGGGCAACAAAAAAGAGCCCCATTCCATTGACCAGGCCCTGTGTATCCGTTGCGGTGAATGCCTGGCCCGGTGCAAGCTGGGAGCCATTGTTCCCGCTTAGCGGTAATATATGATATATTAAGACCAGGCCGTAACATGGCCTGGTTTTTAATGCCCTTTTAGAAGGTAGCAAGGGAGGGATAAAAGTTGAAAGAAAAGCAAAGTTTAACTGTTGAGCCACGGGTTCTGGAAGCCGTCAGGCAGGCTGCAGTTGACGGCCGGCTGACCTGTACTGAAGCCCGCAGGCTGGCCGGGGAGCTGAACGTGCCGGTAAGGGTCGTGGGCGCGGCCTGTGATGCCCTGGGAATCAAAATCAAAGCCTGTGAACTGGGTTGCTTTTAAGGGAAAAGAATTCGTTCCGGGCAGGTGTAAATATTCATCCTGCCTTTCCTGGCAAATCCTACAACGGTAACGCCGGTTTCCCGGGCCATTTCCAGGGCCAGGCCGGTAGGTGCCCCCCTGGCCACAATTACAGGGATGCCCATGCGGGCCACCTTGATCAGGATTTCCGAGGAAACGCGGCCGCTGAAGACCAGAAGTTTATCCCTTAATGCCATTCCATCCAGAAAAGCGCGGCCGAAGATTTTATCCACGGCGTTATGACGGCCGATGTCTTCATAAAACAGCAGGCGCTGGTTTGCGGAATAAAGGGCCGCGCTGTGGGTGCCGCCGGTGGTTTGAAACAGGGCGGCCATTTTTTCCAGTTCCCGGCTGAATTCAAGGATTGTATCGCTCCTGACGGCCAGGGACGAGGTTACCGGTGATATGCCCCGGGCATCATTGACAAAATAAAAGGTGGAACGTCCCCGGCCGCAGCAGGTGGTAATGTAGCGCTTTAAAAATTGCCGGCGGGCGGGGACGGGCCGGGTAGTTTCCACCCAGATCAAGCCTTCTTCAGGGCGGATAAAAACTTCTTTCAAGTCCGCGCGCTCTTGAAGGATGCCTTCGGAGCACAGAAAGCCCACTGCCAGTTCTTCCAGGTGGCCGGGGGAACAGACCAGGGTAACCAGTTCTTCGTCGTTTAAAAAGATAGTGACCGGAACTTCCCGGGCCACTTCATCTTCAACGGTTGTCACACGGCCGCCGATCACTTTTTTTACGGTAACGGTAGTGGTTTCGGATATGGCCATTGGTTTAACCTCCTGCAGCTCATTACCACTATTTTATCTTTAACCGGTTTAATGCTTCAACTGAATAAGATGTGGTTATCCTGTTCTGATTATACTGGAGGTGATGTCCATGTGGCGGGTTGGTATTCTAACAGCCAGTGATAAAGGTTCCCGGGGTGAAAGGGAGGATAGAAGTGCCGGGGTGATTCGCGAGATGGTAGCCGGTATCGGGGGGGAAGTGGTATCTTACTATATTGTGCCCGATGATCTGGATGTCCTGAAAGAAACGCTCATCAAAATGGTCGACCAGGAGAAGCTGGACCTCATCCTGACCACCGGCGGTACGGGCTTCGCCCCGCGGGACAACACCCCCGAGGCAACCCGGGCGGTTATTCAGCGGGAAGTGCCGGGTATTCCTGAGGTAATGCGGCTGGAAAGTCTCAAAAAAACACCCCGGGCCATGCTCAGCCGGGCTGCAGCGGGCATCAGGCACCAAACGCTCATCATCAACCTGCCGGGCAGTGCCCGGGCGGTGAGGGAATGCCTGGAAGTAATTCTGCCGGCACTTTCCCATGGCCTGGAAATACTTACCGGCAGGGGCGGTGAGTGCGGGGCAGATTAAGGGGTTGCCGCGGTAAAAACCTGCGGCCGGTACACATCTTCCTTAAAAACGGGCTGGTATGCTTAATTAATTTTGCATGTATAAACCATTTTTCTTATGGGGAAAATGTTTCTAGAAAGGTCAAGAAATGTTTGGACAGGAATTTGCGATAATAGCTTATCGGAGGGAGAAAATGAGAGATAAAGTCGGGTAATTTCCTTTAAAAGGTTTTAAAGGGGGATTAGGTCCATGGAGAAAAGTTGCTTTTAATCATTCCCCCTTTATATTATAGTACTTGGGTATTAGCACTCAGTTTAAATGAGTGCTAACAATAAAGAAAACAAACTCTATTCTAAGGAGGGGTTTTAGGTGAAAATCAGGCCATTGGGTGAACGGGTGGTTGTCAAGCCGCTGCCCAGCGAGGAGAAGACCAAGGGAGGCATTGTGCTGCCTGAAACCGCCAAGGAGAAGCCCCAGGAAGGGGAAGTAATAGCGGTAGGTCCCGGTCGCCTGCTGGATAATGGCACCCGTGTACCTGTTGACCTCAAGGTGGGGGACAGGGTCCTGTTCTCCAAATATGCCGGTAATGAGGTCAAGATAGATGACGAAGAATACCTGATCATGCGGGAAGCCGACATCCTTGGGGTTATTGAAAAGTAGGTTTTTGCTGGTGTAAGGAGACATAATTAAACATCTGATATCTGAGGAGGTCGAGGAAATTGGCTGGTAAAGAGATTATTTTCCGGGAAGAAGCACGCCGTGCCCTGGAGAGGGGCGTTAATGCCCTGGCCGAAGCGGTACGGGTTACCCTGGGACCAAAAGGCCGTAACGTGGTGCTGGAGAAAAAGTTTGGTTCTCCCATGATCACCAATGACGGTGTGACCATCGCCCGGGAAATTGAATTAACCGATCCCTTTGAAAATATGGGCGCCCAGCTGGTTAAAGAAGTGGCCACCAAGACCAACGACGTGGCCGGCGATGGTACCACCACCGCTACCGTGCTGGCCCAGGCCATTGTCCGGGAAGGCTTGAAGAACGTGGCTGCCGGAGCCAACCCGATGATTATCAAGCGGGGCATTGAAAAAGCGGTGGAAAAAGCCGTGGAGGCCATCAAGGCTGCTGCTAAACCTGTGGAAAGCAAGGCGGCCATCGCTCAGGTAGCTTCCATATCGGCCAACGATCCGTCCATCGGCGAATTGATCTCTGAAGCCATGGAAAAGGTGGGCAAGGACGGAGTAATTACCGTCGAGGAATCCAAGGGTATCGGCACCACCCTGGAAGTGGTGGAAGGGATGAATTTCGACCGGGGTTACATATCCCCATACATGGTTACCGATACCGAGAAAATGGAGGCTATCCTCAACGATCCCTACATCCTCATTACTGACCGGAAGATCAGCGCCGTGGCCGATCTGCTGCCCATCCTGGAAAGGATCGTGCAGGCGGGCAAGCCGCTGCTGATTATTGCCGAGGATGTGGAAGGTGAGGCCCTGGCCACCCTGGTGCTGAACAAGCTGCGCGGTACCCTGTCCTGTGTGGCCGTCAAAGCCCCCGGTTTCGGTGACCGGCGCAAGGCCATGCTGGAGGATATCGCCATCCTCACCGGCGGTACCGTAATCAGCGAGGAGCTGGGCCTCAAGCTGGACAAGGCTACTATCGACATGCTGGGCCGGGCTTCCAAGGTCCGGGTGAAGAAGGAAGAGACCATTATTGTCGGCGGTGCCGGCTCCCAGGACAAGATCAACGCCCGCATTGCTTCCATTAAGAAGCAAATTGAAGAAACAACCTCCGACTTTGACCGGGAGAAACTGCAGGAGCGCCTGGCCAAGCTGGCGGGCGGCGTAGCGGTCATCCAGGTTGGTGCGGCTACGGAAACTGAAATGAAAGAGAAGAAGCTGCGCATTGAGGACGCCCTGAACGCCACCCGGGCCGCCGTGGAAGAAGGTATTGTTTCCGGCGGTGGTGTGGCTTACGTGGCGGCTATTAAGGCCCTGGATAACATTGAAACCAGCAGCCTGGACGAGAAGACCGGGGTGGACATTGTGCGCCGGGCTCTGGAAGAACCGCTGCGGCAGATTGCCAACAATGCCGGTGCGGAAGGCTCTGTGGTGGTGGAGAAGGTCAAGGCCCTTCCCGATGGCATGGGCTTCAACGCTCTGACCGGCGAGTATGTGAATATGATCGAAGCCGGTATTGTGGACCCGGCCAAGGTAACCCGTTCCGCCCTGCAGAACGCTGCCTCCATTGCCGCCATGATCCTGACTACCGAAACCCTGGTGGCGGAGAAGCCGGAGAAAGAGAAAGACACCGGTATGGGCGGCGGAATGCCTCCCATGTAATAACCGGGAAAATAAGCGGTCCTGCCTTGAAAGGCAGGGCCATTTCATTTTTCCAGCATCCTTCTGGACAGCATATACCTGTTGTGTTATAATTTAGGCAATTGAATAATTGAACGGGTGCTCCCTTTTTCAAGGGATAGAGGGAAGTCAGTGCAAATCTGACGCGGTGCCGCCACTGTGAATGGGGAGCTGGCCACACAATGCCACTGGTCGGGCACTTGCAGTGACCGGTTAGCAGTTGCTGGTGGGTGTCCGGTTGGGAAGGCGTGGTTAAAGCGATGATCCATGAGCCAGGAAACCTGCCCGTTCCATTTCACCGTTTGTACCTACGGTCCATGGGGAGGTGAAAGAGTTAAAGACGGCGTTTTCACCCCTGCACCCGGACTAGCAGGGGTTATTAATTTTCCTATTAATTTTCCATTTATATACCGGGAATAGGTGCTTTATCCCGAGGGATAAAGCTTAAAGGGTTACCAGTCCACTGCCCGGAGAGCCTCTTCAATTAGGTGACTTGGAGGGGCCATGATCCGTGGGCAGCCAGGGGCATGCCTATTCCACTCCTCTATCCTGAACCGGGGGAGCGGTGCAGCATGTCCTTTTTGTGTTTGTAACCCCCGGAAGTGATCCGGGGGTTTTCATGTACCGGTTGGACGCCTGTTAAACGGTTACCTTGCTACGGGAGGGATGCTGATGAAAGAGCGGACATGTACCCTTATATTTGCCCTTCTCCTGCTCCTCTGCTTTCCCCAGCAAAATGCCTGGGCTATGCACATAATGGAGGGATTTCTTCCCTTAAAATGGAGCCTGTTCTGGTATGTCCTGACCCTGCCTTTCTTCATTGCCGGCCTGCTGTCCATCCAGAGGGCCGTAAAGGTCGATCCGGGGGTAAAAATGCTCCTGGGGCTGGCCGGTGCCTTTGCTTTTGTGCTTTCAGCGTTGAAACTTCCTTCCGTTACCGGCAGCTGTTCTCACCCCACCGGAGTGGGTCTGGGAGCCATACTTTTTGGTCCCTGGGTAATGTGTGTTCTTGGCTTCATTGTGCTGCTCTTTCAGGCGGTCCTGCTGGCCCATGGGGGCCTGACCACGCTGGGGGCCAACACCTTTTCCATGGCGGTGGTCGGCCCGCTGGTGGCCTGTGCCATATACCGGTTGGGGGAGAGGCTGTCTTTACCCCGCTGGCTGTCGGTGTTTCTGGCCGCCTTTTTGGGCGATCTCCTGACCTATGTTACCACCTCCGTACAGCTGGCCCTGGCTTTTCCCGCCCCTGACGGGGGAGTAATGGCAGCCATGGTCAAGTTTATGGGCATCTTTGCCATAACCCAGGTGCCGCTGGCTGTCAGCGAGGGGATCCTGACCATTATTGTTTTTAACTTTCTGCTGGCCCATAACCGCCAGGAACTGGAACAGTTGCGAGTTTTATCCCGGGGGGTGTGGAGATGAAAGCCGGTTTAAAGAACCTGCTGTTGATTCTGGTTGTTCTGGCTCTGGCTGTTTTTCCTCTCCTGGTAAATAAAAATGCTGAATTTGGAGGGGCCGATGAGCAGGCCGAAGAGGTAATTGGAGAACTGCAGCCGGATTACCAGCCCTGGTTCGAATCCGTATGGGAGCCGCCCAGCGGGGAAATTGAAAGCCTGCTTTTTGCCCTGCAGGCAGCGCTGGGCGCCGGATTTATCGGCTATTTCATCGGATTCTACCGGGGCCGCAGGGAACAGGGTACCGGGCAGGAACGCCGGCGGGGAACGATAAAAGAGAGGGATGCCGTTGTTCAGGATTGACCAGTATGCTTATACCAGCAGCCTGCGCCATGTGCACCCCGGTGAAAAATTTGCCTTTGCCATCCTGACCATGGGTATCTGTCTGGCAGCATCAACCATCCTGGTACCACTGCTGGTTACCTGCCTGGCGGCGGCAGCAGTAATCATGGTTGCCCGCGTACCGGCTCGCTTTTACTTCCGGCTGCTGTTCCTTCCCCTGGGTTTCCTGGTGGCCGGCCTGCTGGCCGTTACCCTGACCATCTCCCGGGGGGCCGATCCCGCTGTTTACGGGCTTGTTATCGGAGGGGTTACCCTGGGAGTGACCGGGCCCGCTTTAAATCAAGCAGCCCTGATTTTTACCAAGTCCCTGGGGGCGGTATCCTGCCTGTACTTTTTATCCCTGACTACCCCCATGGTGGAGATTATCTCCATCCTGCACCGGCTGAGGGTGCCCGCCCTGCTGGTGGAGATGATGGGTCTGATCTACCGTTTTATCTTCGTAATCATGGAAACGGCCGGGATGATGTATGTTTCCCAGGGTTCCCGCTGCGGTTATGCCGGCATCAGGGTTTCTTTCCGCTCAATGGCCCAGCTGGTGGCCAACTTATTTGCCCGGTCATACCACCGTTCCCGGGCCCTTTATACCGCCCTGCTGGCCAGGGGCTATACAGGGGAGATAAGGATGTGGGAGGAACCCCGCCCGGTTTCCGCAAAGAACCTGGTCCTGATTGCCCTGGTGGATTTAACCCTGCTGGTTCTGGTCCTGGTGACCTGGAGGTGGCCTGTTTGAAGGAAAATATACTGGAAGCCCGGGATGTTCATTTTACCTATTCCGATGGAACGGCTGCCCTGCGGGGAGCTACAATGGCCATTGAAAGAGGAAAAAAAATAGCTGTGCTGGGCTCCAACGGGGCCGGTAAAACTACTATTTTCTTGCATTTCAATGGTATACTGCGTCCCGGGAGGGGGCAGGTGCTGTTTAACGGACGGCCGGTGCGCTATGATCATCGCTCATTGATGGAGCTGCGCAGGAACGTGGGGATCGTTTTTCAGGACCCCGATATGCAGCTTTTTTCGGCCAGTGTGGTCCAGGAGATTGCTTTTGGCCCGCTGAACCTGGGTTTGTCCCGGGAGGAAGTGTTACGCCGGGTGGAAGCGGCTATGGAGGCCACGGAGATTACCGGCCTGAAGGATAAGCCCACCCACCTGCTGAGTTACGGCCAGAAGAAACGGGTTTGTCTTGCCGGTGTCCTGGCCATGGAACCGCAGGTGTTGATCTGTGATGAACCCACGGCCGGCCTGGACCCGCTGCATGCCGGCCAGGTAATGGAACTTTTCGACCGGATCAACCGGCAGGGTGCTACAGTGGTCCTGGCCACCCATGATGTGGACCTGGCCTACTCATGGGCTGACTATGTCTATGTGATGAGCTGCGGTACCGTTGTGGGAGAAGGGCTGCCCGGTGAAGTATTTTGTAACGAACAGCTTTTGCGGCAGAGTGATCTGTCCCGTCCCTGGCTGGTGGAGGTTTTTGAACAGCTGAGCCGCAAGGGATGGCTGCCCGAAGGTTTACCCCTCCCCCGGACCAAAGAGCAGCTTTTTAATTACCTCCAGGAGGTAAAGGGAAATAACGTTCCGGGAAAACCGGCTGTGGTGTATCTCTTTCCCCGGGGGTAATTTTTTTTAGTAATTTTTTAAAAGGGAGGGGAAAATAAAGGGGGGAGGGGGAAAAATGCCTGTAGATGACAAGCGTAAAATAGCCGTGGTGGGGGTAGGTGCTGTTGGTTCCGCCACCGCTTACGCGGTGATGATCAGCGGCCTGGTCAGTGAGCTGGTGCTGGTGGATATCAACCGGGAACGGGCTGAAGGGGAGGCCATGGATCTGGCCCACGGCGCTTCGTTTATCAAGCCCATCCGCATTTACGCCGGCGAATATAAGGACTGCCGTGATGCCGATATTGTTATCTTTTGCGCCGGGGCCAACCAGAAACCCGGCGAGACACGGCTGGATCTGGTGCAGCGAAATTTTGCTGTCCTCAAAGATGTCCTTGAACACCTCATGCCGTTGAAGGATGACGGCATCCTGCTGATGGTTAGCAACCCGGTGGATATCCTCACCTACGCGGCACTGCGCTTGACCCACCTGCCTCCGGCGCAGGTCATCGGTTCCGGTACAGTTCTGGACAGTTCCCGGTTCCGCTATCTGCTCAGCCAGTACTGCCAGGTGGAGCCCAGGAATATTCACGCCTATGTGGTGGGCGAGCACGGTGATACGGAGGTGCCCCTCTGGAGCCTGGCCAATATTGCCGGTATGCCGGTGCAGGAGTTCTGCTGCTGGCGCGGTGTTCCCTGCCTGGATCCGGAGGAAATCAGCCGCCGGGTGCGAGAAGCGGCTTACGAGGTCATCGCACGCAAGGGGGCCACTTATTATGCCATTGGCCTGGCGGTAAAACGGATCTGCGAGAGCATCTTGCGGGACGAAAATTCCATCCTCACGGTATCGGGCCTGGTGGATGGCGAATACGGGATCGCCGGTGTTTGTCTCAGCCTTCCTTCCATTGTCAACCGGAAGGGCCGGGCCCGGGTGCTGGCCGTGCCCCTGGCTGCCCGGGAGGAAGAAGCCCTGCACCACTCTGCCCGGACCCTGCAGTCGATTATTGCGCAGCTGGATTTGCCCTGAAGCTCCAAGAAATTTACTATTGCTTTTTTTTGAGGTTTTGGTATAATATCTTGTGCAGTTATTTATATGCGCCTGTAGCTCAGAGGATAGAGCGCCGGCCTCCGGAGCCGGGTCTTGCGCAGGTTCGATTCCTGCCAGGCGCACCAGGATAAAACCCGCAGGCCCAGTTAAATCAAGGGCTTGCGGGTTTTTAAATTTTCCGGGGGAGGGCCGGGGGCGGCTTCGTAGGGTTCCCCTAAAACCCGCATGTTTCCTGGGGTTGCCGGAAGGAAAAACCTGGTGTGTCAGACAAAAATTCAGACAAACAAAAACGGAGATTTAGGGAGCTTTAGGGAGAAATCGGGCGTAAGATTGAGTGCAGAGGGGCAAGAGTCCCGCCCGCGGCCTTTTGGGAGCCGTGGGCGGGTCTTTTGTCTTTGGGGCCGGGGTGGGCCGAAAAAGAGCAGCGGACAGGGCAAAACGGACACCGGAACGGGCAGGCAGGGGCGGCGGTCGTGGTGAAAACGGCCGGGCCGGAGACCGGGCATGGTTGAGTTAAAACCGGTCCCGGTTGGCCCAAAAACAGGCCCGGTTTGGTCAAAACAGGGGGTGGGTTGGGCCAAAAACCGCCCCGGTTGCACGAAAAAGGTGGGGTAGTGGTCGGAAGGGACGGCCCTGCCCGGCAGAAAACCCCGCTGGCCGTACCCGCGAAAGGGCGGCTGGCGGGGGTTTTGTCTTTAAGGGGGTGACCCCGGACCAAAATTACGAAAGGAGAGTGATTGTATGCGGAAGCTGAAGCACGAAAACAAAAAGTTAGTAACGGTACGCCTGGAACCCAGCCTGGTTGCAGCACTAAAAAAGTTAGCACATAAAAAAGGTATGAAGTACCAGGCGGTGATGAGAGAAATTCTCTGGAAAGCCGTAAATGAATAAAGCCCGCCAAACAGCGGGCTTTGTTCATTTTACCAGGTTCAGGATTTTAGCAAGAAGAGTATCAACCTTATTCCTGGGGACAGTAATAGTAATTGACGCTTTATCACCTGAAATGCTTGTGCTTATGTTTATCTCAGATATCTCACTCACATTATTATCATTAACGTTCAAATTAGCGTCTAAGACTTCTTCTTCAGTAATAGCAGTTTTGCTTTGTTTTTCGCAAGTTGAAACAAAAAAATCCTGAAACACTTTTGGAAAACTAAAGTTACTTATATCTGTTTTTAATTCTTTAAAGCGTTTTAGTGTATCAGAAAAAGCTTTTGAATATATAGATAATAACTTAGCAAAAAGAGGTGCGTAAGACTTATTAAAGAATGGAGCAGGAATACAGTCGAATAGATAATAAAGTAGGTCAACGCCAACTGAAACCATATTTTCATGTTTAATAAATTCTTCGATACCACTTAAAATCACACCGCCTGTTTGCGGGGTCATGTGACCATCATGCATCCGTAATGTAAGCAGTTTGACCCATTTGTATCCATCACCCTCACTTTTAAAATATTCATCACGTAGCTCTTTTGACAAGAAGCTGGCTACAAAAGCATCCACATTATTAACCTGGAAGTATTCTGCAAACTGAGTTAGAACATCGGCTACAAATGAAATATCATTATGGACTTGCAACAAAGCTGTTCTTACCTGGAATTTAAATGGGCCATCCTTAAACAATCCAGTTTTTACGAACAAATATGAATACGAAACATCAAAGCCACGAGCTATTTTTTCAATAGTAGCAGGTTGGGGAACGACGTGGTGGTTTAAGATCAGTGACAAATATGACGGACTGATACCCAGCTGGCGCGCGGTACGGCGGAGCGACCAGCCCCGGTGTTTCATTCCTTGGTTGACAAAATCTGACAGAAATTTTTCAGACACGATTATCCCCTCCCTCGAAAATAATCGTCGGTCGTCAGTCGTCGGGGTAGTAGGAATTCGCTTTAGACGAATTCCAGATTGAACTTGCTTGATCGATTTTCATGATTAATGGAGAGAACGAACGTTCTCATGGAGAACTCCTTTGCAATCAATAGTATACAAAACAATACTGTACATGTCAATAGATTTTATACATATTTGTATTACATATACTTTAAAAACAGGCATTTTAACTTGACAAGCATTTTGACTTGACGGACAGTTTGACTTGATCTCATTAGGTATTTAGGGGCGATATTGAGAGTCAAGAATCAAAATTAAATAAAATTAAAAGAATAACAGATATAATTACGCAAGAACAATGATTGTAGAGCTATTTGACCAATAAATATGTATTTACTTTTCCGGGCGAATAAGGTATTATGACTGTGCAGGACAGTTTCGAACCCCTCAAACAAAAGAAGAAAGGAGGACTAAAAAAACAACCCCTGGCAAGGCAAGCACCGGCAAAAACGGAGCAGGCGAAAAACTGTCCACCCCTGAACCAAAACCACCGGGGGGCGTGGTGACGGCCACGGACGTTGGCCTGGTGACCCTGGCGGTATGGCCGGGGGTGGGACTGGAGCAGAAAACGCAAGACTTGCACGGGCTTGCCAGGGGTGACACATACATAGGCGGAAAGATAAAACTCACCGGCTTCGCCCGGTAAGAGCGAGCGGAACGACGAGAGATAAACGAGCCAGCCACAACAATAGTGTGGCAAAATCGAGCGGCCCGCAAGGGCCACCACCACCCGCCCGAGGTCAGCGGTGCGGCCAACGCCGGGGAAGGTGAAACATCGTTTCCAGGGAATGGAAGGGGAAGCGGAAGGTCTCCGTGGGGGCTGGACGCCGAGCTGGAAAGGAACTGGAAAAAGGAACGGACCCGAAACGGCGGCATACCCGGCGCACAAGAGCGGCGGACGGAAACGGGGGTGCGGGGAGAAGGTTTTTTAGAGGGGGTAGTAATATCCGGCCCATCATGGCGCACGCCTCCACGCGGCGGGCCGGGGGCGCCATCTGGCGGCGAAGTTGCGCGTATCAGTGAAGGGGGTATGTGTATGTTTGGCGGCATACCCAGGACAAGCAGGGATTTGCTTGCCCTGGCAAGGGACTGGGAAATCTGTGCCAGATACCTTGACGCTGAGGAAGTACAAGAGAGGAGGCGCGATATAATCAAGCGTGTCCATGCCGCCGGGGGCTATGACCTCGTCGGGTTATTTGCCAGGATGGTAGGAATCCCGAAAAAACAAGCCATCGCGCTTGCGCGCGCGCTTGCGCGGGTCGAACGCAAACAAACTCAAAATAAAAACAAGAAGGAAGTTGCGGAACTGGCCGAACACCTGTGCGGTTACGGCGGCGGCGAAGCGCGGTACCGGCGACGTGATACTTTATCTTTCCGGAGCTCTGACCTGGCGCCGCGCGGTTTTGCACGGAAAATGCGTCAGTTTTCTGCTGACGAGCACGGGGTTGTTGCCGCGCCTGTAATTCCTTTTATTCTGGCAGTTACTGGCATATTAAGCCTGTTATGGTAACCCGGCCCCGCCGGGTTTTTAGTTTTTTTTGGGGCTGGTTGAACGTCCCCGTGCTATTACCCCTCTTTCCTTTTTTTTCTCCCCGGCCTTCGGGCCGGGGGCTTTTTTGTCGGGGCCGCCTGTCTCCGGCGGCCCAAATCAAAGAAAGGCAGGTGTGAATATGGCACTCTGTATTTTGCCCGCGAGGCGGGCTAGCAAAGGAGGATGATCATGGATAAACATATTTTTATCGAGCGCAATTTTTCGCGAGAAGTGGGGCTATTTAGTCCACCTCGAAAAGAGGTGAAGCAAGCTATGATGAAGGAGTGGGTCGTAGACCAGGAGACAAATATTGCCAAAGAAGTAGATGTCGAGGTAGCCGGATACCGGGACGGGCAGCGGGTGGTGTACATTCCCACGGAGTTTATCCGCATTTTTTCAAACCTTCCCCATGCCCGGCTTGCCCTGGCCGCACTGACTACACTGTACCTCCGCGACCGGGGAAACCGGGAAAAAAGCAATAAAAACGAGAGCACAGAAATAAAAACCACCTTGGGCGAGTTGTGCCGTACGGTCGGACTTACCCCGAACGGCCCGCGCAGGATGCAGATGAAAGAAGCCCTGATCATCCTGCACCACGTGCGCTACCGTGGGCTGACCTTTTTTAATCAGGAAGTGCTCAACAAACATGGCAAACAAGTGAAAATTGAGGGGCGCCACGAAGTTATGACCATTCTGGTGCCCCACCTGGAGTTTCTGGATGCGGTGGTGGACGGCCACCGCCGGGATACCACAGTCGTTGCTCACCTTTGCCCTGCGCTTGCCCAGGCGCTGGACCTGGACGCTGCAAACAAAACGCGGATTCCTGTTGCCGCGTTACAAGCCACTTACGGTAACACGAAAGCCACCAGAGCCATGCAAAACGTGCTTTTCTGGCTTTCGGCGGTAACTCCAGAGAGACCGGGGACGCCGCTGCGTCCCAAGGTTGACACGTTGATTAACGATGTGATGAGAGCTGAAGAAAAGAAACGCAGTAAAAAAATCAAGCGATTAGAGCATATTTTAGACGTCCTACAGAAAACTAACGTTATCGCCTGGTGGAAGCTCGACGGTGAATACGTGGTGATTATGAAGAAACGTGACCAGGAAATTGCCAGTAGAAAGAAAAAAGAGCTTTCGACACCTAAATAAAACTATTTACAGTAATTACCATAGAACATATGTACCCTATTACCCAATAGGAACCGGATTGATACCCAATAGGAACCAGATTAGTACCCAATAGGAACGTTTTTAGTACCCAATAGGAACTTTCAAATCCTACAGCCCTACAGCCATAAGGCTTCCCGGTCCCCTATAAATACTTTTAAAGTCTTTTAAAGACTTTAAATAAGGGGCAATAGGGTCCCGCCCTTAACGGGCACCCTATTGCCCCTTATTTAAAACTAAAATATATTCCACTGCCAACCTGGTATATAACAAGAGTTGGCAATGTTTCTCCAAACACCCCTGAATAAGCCCGGTCCCTCAAAGGGCCGGGTGTTTTTCTTTTAAAAAAGGGGGTGTTTGGAGAAATGGAAAGCATTATAAAAACCACATTGGTCAATCCGGAGTTGGAAGCTCGCGTCCTCCGCGCCCTGGCCGCCGCCGGACCGGAGAAGTTTTGGGAGCTGGTGGACCTGTTACCGCCTGCGGCTTTCCCCACGCACCAGGCGGCTTATCAGGCCCTGGTAGACACTTTTACCGCCGATCGGCCAGCACCCGCCGACCTGGACCTGCCGGAAGCCAACATACCGCCCGGTTTTGACCTGGACGCGGCGGCGACAGAACTGGCAGAACTGGCCCGCAAACGCCTGGTGGCGGAAGCACTGGAACGGGCGTGGGCCGGAATCCCGACAAAGCCCGCCGCCGAAGTGATAGCCGAGCTTCAAGAGGCGGTCGCCAGGGCGGAGGCGGCGGTAAAGGAACTTTCGGCTGGCGGTGTGACGTTCGCCGCCGACATTTCCGCCGAGGTCCTGGGCTGGGTGCAGGAGTTTAGGACAGCTCGGGAAGCCACTGGCCGGGCGGTGATATACCCGCCTATCGGTATACCCGCGCTTGACCGGATGCTCTCCGGCATGGCCCCCGGCCTCTGGGCATTGTTGGGCGCACCGGGCACAGGTAAAACATTTTTTGCCATTCACTTGGTTGTCCAGTACCTGCGCCAGCCGAATACTGCGGTGTTGTACGTGACCTATGAGGAACCGGTGAATAGGTTAGTCCTGAAGTGCTGGTGCAATTTCGCCGGGCTGAAGTGGGATGACTACACTGCGGGGTACGGGGACTTTGCCGCTCTCCAGAAGGCCGCCCGCGACTTTGCGCCCCTGGGCGCACGCCTGGCCGTCCTGGAAGGGAACCAGAATACCACCACAGCCCACATCCGGGCAAAAGCGGCGGCGGTGAAGGCCCGGACGAAGGCGAACCACCTGATGGTGGTGGTGGATTATTTACAGCTAATGGCAAACACCGCCGCCGGAAG
Organism: Desulfofundulus thermocisternus DSM 10259; assembly: GCF_000686645.1. Taxonomy (NCBI): domain Bacteria; kingdom Bacillati; phylum Bacillota; class Clostridia; order Eubacteriales; family Peptococcaceae; genus Desulfofundulus; species Desulfofundulus thermocisternus. The sequence continues at coordinate 26,766 of NZ_JMLG01000007.1, read as the reverse complement.
CGTGCAGGACCGGGCGTACCAGGACTCGGTCAGGCACCGGGTGGGCGCGGTGGTGGCAGGACTGCGGGAAATAGCGAACCGGCTGGACGCTACGGTGCTGGCGGTCAGTGCAATGAACCGTAGCAGTTATAAGGATGTCGGAACTCTGGCCGCCGCAAGAGAATCCAGTGACATAGAATATTCCGCGGATGTTTTTCTACGCTTGCAGGTAGGGGACCAGGGCGTGCCGCCGGGTGCCCCCAAACCTGTGGAGCTTCACGTCTTGAAAAACCGAAACACTGGACAGACCGGGGTGATACCCCTGGTGGCGCTGGTGTCGCAGTCCAGGTTTGGAGAGGCTACTGCCGGACCTGTCGGGGAAGATTGTCCGTTTTAATCCGGACGTTAAGCCCGGTCTTTTGTTTTTGTGGGGGTGGGAAAATGCTTGACATCGTCCTTTTCTATGCCGCCCGTGGCTGGAGCATTATCCCGCTCCAGCCACGCGGCAAACGCCCCGCCCTGGCTTCCTGGCAGGAGTACCAGTCCCGGCAGGCGACACCGGAAGAAATTACCGCCTGGTGGGATCGCTGGCCGGACGCAAACGTTGGAGTAGTTACTGGCCAGGTGTCTAACCTGGTTGTTTTGGATTTAGACGGTCTGGACGCCGTGAACTTTGCGAAACGGCACGGCGTACCGCTCACGGCCACGGTTGCAACCGGCAAGGGCTGGCACGTTTATTTCGCCCACCCCGGCCAGCCGGTGCAGAACGCCGCTGGCCTGGGCGGCGTGAAGGGCCTGGACGTGCGCGGCGACGGCGGCTATGTGGTGGCCCCGCCGTCAATTCACCCTTCCGGCCGGGTTTACCGGTGGGCGAAAGGCCGCTCCCCGGACGACCTGCCGCTTGCGCCGTGCCCGGCGTGGCTCCTGGAAATGCTGGCGAACCGGAACCGGGCGCAGGCGGTTGGTCCTGCCCAGGAACCCGGTTGGGTGGAAGCTCTTCTCCGGGGCGTCCCGGAAGGCCAGCGGGACGACGCCTGCACCCGGCTTGCCGGGCACTACCTGGGTAAGGGCCTACCGGAATCCGAGGTCCTGGCCCTGCTCCTGGCATGGAACCAGCGGAACCAACCGCCCCTGCCTGAAAACCAAATCGAAAAATGCGTCCGGTCCGTGGCCAGCCGGGAGGTGCGGAAGCCTGCCAGACCCAAAACGCAGGTACGGCCCTTCCGCCTGGATGGCCCGGTTTACGCGCCGGAAGGGTGGCGAACTCTAGTTATTTGCCGGAACTGGCAGGAAGCCCGGAAGCTGGCGGCGGCGGGCAACGCCGTGGTGGTGGCCCGGCGTGACGGAACCCTGCCGCCGGAAGCCGTTTCGCTGGTGGCGGCGGCAGAGGATGTAAAAATGGCAGGGTTTACAACGGAAGAAACTCGCCGCCTGGCGTGGGAGCTGTACCCGCTCCGGCTTATTCGGGCGGGGGCGGCCACGGAAGGGACGGCGGCGCTGAAGCCGGAGGCGAAGCCGGAACCGGCGGAAGAGGTAGCGGCAACTGAATCAAAACCGGCGCAGGAACCCGAACCTGCCGCCCCGCCGCCTGCCGAACCAGAACCCGACCCGGCCGCCAACCGCTTCACCCTGGAATGTTGGCTTAACGCCAACCGCCCCCGACCTGCTGGCCGCCGTCCGGCGGGCCGAGGCCCAGGCGAAGCCGCTTGGTGGGACGCTGAAGCCGGTTTCCCGGAAAAGCTCCGCGCCGCGGAAGCGGCCCTGGCCCAGGCCCTGGAAGCCGGGCGGCAGGCCATGCAGGAGGCCCTGGCCGGGACGGAGGCGGCGGATCGGGAGTTGGGATTTGAGAAAGTGGAAGAGATGTTTGGCGGGTTTGAACGTGTTTGGCAGTTATCGGACGCCCAGGCCGCCCGGCTGGAAGCGGTTTTCCAGGAGAAGGGGCCGGTGGTGGTGAGGACTGCTAAGAACTGGTATAGCGCCGGGGAATGGGCGGAGCGGCTGGCAGGGATAGATCATCACCAGCCAGGATGATTAACAGGATCAGGATGATTAAAGGGAAAGGGGTTTTTAATAAAATGGGCGATGACAAAGTAGTTTCAATATTCCATTTAAAAGAGAAAGCCACCTGCCGCGCCCGTGTAAGGGAAGAGGGCCTGCGGGCGCTGGACGCCGCGCTGGTCGAATTTCAGGAAAAGTTTTTAAACCTTGTCGACCCCGCCCGCCGCCGGGTGAAGGCGACTGTGTACGCCGCCAACCACGCCCGGGAGTGGGCTGAAGAAGGCGCCCGGCTCCAGGCCCTGCGAGAGCAGGCCGGGGTGAGCCGGACGGCCCTGGCGAAAGCCCTGGGGGTGTCGCCTGCCAGGATTGCTCGCCTGGAGGTGGGGTTGCCAGTGGTGGACGCGAAATTACTTAGGGCGGCGGTTATGATGTACCTTGAAAAAGGAAATAAGCCAGGATTATAAGGAGGGGTAGTATAATGCTAAAAAACAAAGGTTGCCAGTATAACTACAGATATTGTTTTGATGGGGATATGCGCACAACAAAATTAGCTTGCAGGTCGTGCCGGATTCCGCTGGAAAGGGTGATATTAGAAGCGAAGAAGCGGGAACAGGGGAGGTTAAAGTTGATTGTTACTTAGTGGTCGGGTCATCGCGCCCGGCCCTTTTATTTTTGGGAACCTTTTCCGGCCCCAATCTCTTCCGGCGGGAAGGGGGTGGAGTGCAGAGCCGGGCGGGGTATGGGGGAGGGGCCTGAAAAAACATTCAGGAGGGATGGTTTTGCTATGCGGAAACGTGTATTTGTCCTGTTTGCCGCGCTCACCCTGCTCCTGGTTTTTGCGGGCGCGGCGTTTGCGGCTGAACCTGCCAACTTAACCCTGACCGCCGACCCCGGTACGGTGCAGCCGGGCGGGACGTCCACCCTGGCTGCTGTGGTGGAGGACGTGTACGGCCAGCCCGTACCGGGCGTGCAGGTGGACTTCGCGGCTTCGGCGGAGCAGGTTGACCCGGCTTCGGTCGTGACCGGCCTTGCTGATGGCAAGGCCGTGACCACCTTCACGGCCCCGCAGGAACCCGGGGAAGTGACAGTGACGGCGCAGGTTTACGGCACGGCGCTGTCGGCCAGCACTACGGTGACGGTGCAGGCCCCGCAGCCCGAGCAGCCTGCGGACGCGCCGAAGATAGTCTCCACTGACCCGGCGGACGGGGCGGTGCTGCGCGAAGCCCCGGTGGCGATAACGGTAACGTTCGACCGCCCCGTTAGTGTGGCCGACGCTGCGAAGTTCGTTTTGACCGACGGCAGCGGGCAGGCTGTCCCGCTGTTTTCCGTGGAGGCGGTTGGCAGCGAGGTGCGCGTCGTTCCTTCGTCTTACCGCTACGGTGAGGCGTACACCTTTACGGTGCTTGCGGGAGCGGTAACGGACGGCGCGCGGGTGGGGCCGGACAAAGACTACAGCTTTAAATTCAGCATACTGGCCGTCAACCCGCAGATTGTCTCCACGTCCCCGGTTGACGGGCAGCGTGAAGTGCCTGTAGACGTGCAGGTGTACGTCGTGTTTGACCGTCCAGTAGTGCTGCTGGATCCGGCACGTGTGTATTTATTCGCTCGGGACGCCGGTCCAGTGCCTTGCGCCCCGTCGGTCGATCCGGTTGATGGCCGCGTGGTGCGATTTAACAATCAGCAGTTGCCTTCCCCTGATCAAGTAGGTGTGGTGATCGAACGCGGGGCGGTTGCCGATGCTGATTCGGCTGAGAACGTGATGGATTCCGATTTCACTATGGTTTTCTTTACCGTGGGATATGTAGAGTCGCTGCCGCAGTCCGGCGTGGCTTCCACAGATCCGGCAGATGGGACTGTAGGCGTTCCGGCGGACTCGAAAATCACCATACGCTTTGAGCGCCCCGCCCGCTCTTACGTGAGCGCAGGGATCAGCATCGCAGCCGACGGTACGCCGGTGGGTTTCACCGCCCGCATAGGAGAGGACGGCAGCCTGGTGCTGACGCCGGAGGGCTGGTTCCCCTTTGGAAGCACCGTGACCGTGAAACTGCTTGAGGGGTCTGTCCTGGGTGAAGGGGGTCCGTTAGATTACATTCTGACCCGCGACTACACCTTCAGCTTCACGGTTGCCGGGCCGCCTGAGACTCCGGTGGTTTACCCGCCCGACCCGCAGGACCCGCAGCCGGTGAGGGTATGGGTGACGGCGAGGCCGCCTAGTGTTTACCCGAATGAGACTGCCGCAGTGACCGTAAAAACGGATTACGTTTTCGCCCCGTCCACTTATTACGCGGGAGTACCTGTGAGCTTTACGGCTTCCAGCGGCACAGTCTCGCCTGCCGAAGCGGTGACGGACGAAAAAGGAGAAGCGCAAACGACATTTACGCCTGCCGACCAGCAGGCTTTGGTCATTGCCCGCGTCCCGTCCAAAGCGGTATCGACCGGTTTTGTAGAAGGCCGCGGTTTTGTTGATGTGGTAGGCGGGACCGGGTTTCAGGTGCCGGATATTACCGATTTAAACGGCCCTGGTGTTGTGCCGTCCGGCGGGACCGCCGAATACACGGTGCAGGTAATCAACGGTAAGGGGCTACGTTTAGTGTTCGCCGCTTCCGCGGGCCAAATAGACCCGCAGGAAGTGCTGATCGGGTCTGATTATGAAACGGTGTCGGTGCGCTTTACCGCTCCGCAGACCCCCAATCCGAATGTGACCCAGGATGTAGTCCTGGGGACATTTTTACAGAAAGCGGACAGCACGGTGGTGCGGCAAAACCTGCTTCCCGTACAGGTTCAGAATCTAGGGACGGTAACAGAAGGTCCGATATATCCGGCATATATGTATGTCGGTGAGACTTTCACGGATTCCGAGGTAAAGGTATATACCCCTTTCGGTCCTGTCCCTGGAGTGACAGTCACATGGGAAGCCGACAAAGGCGCTTGGGATAAGCGGGAAACCGTAACTAATGCGTTGGGGAAATCGCAAAACACTTACCATGCCCCCAGTGAGCCGGGTTACGTTCACTGGAAAGTTATCTTCCGGCTACCTAGTGGTGAAACCAGAACCCATACAGTAGAGGTAGGCATACAGGTTAGGGAGGGCCTGACACTCTTTGCCGAGACGCCTGTTTATGCGGGTAGCTCTGGGCGCGTGTGGGGCTTCCTCTATAACTCTGACGGCACTCCACGGGGTAACGCCCCGATCGCGCTGGCGCTGAGCGGCCCCGGTTCTTTGGCGGCAAACCAACTTATTACCGATGAACAGGGAAGGTTTGAGACCGTCTACCGAGCGCCGGAAACAGTGCAGGGGATCGTCTATGCGGACATAACCGCAGAAGGCGAATTCTTGTCCCTGGGAGGGACGCCCCAGAAAATGCAGAAAACCGCCCGGGTTGAAGTGCTGCCGTCTGTTCAACCCCCGCCGACCGGTGGCGGTTCCGGCGGCTCTTCGGGCGGCAGTCCCGGCGGCTCCAGCGGCGGCAGCACCGGCCAGACCGAAACCCCGCCCGTGGAAAACCTGCCGGAATCGGTGTTCGTCGCCAGGTGGCCGGGTCATATACCTTTAGTGGCGCAGGCCGCGAAGGTAGGCTACGCACCGGACGGCACGAAGCTGGAGAAGCCTGAGCCGGAGTTTACCGTGGACATCACCCGCACCGACCGCCTGGCCGAAGCCGAAGCGAAGGATTTGACGCCCAGGGTGTACTACTGGAACGATAAGTACCAGAAGTGGGTCGCCCTGGCTTCCTACCCGCAGGTGGACGGCAAGGCGGTCAAGGCACTCAACGACGGCGGCTACTCCGGTTGGGTGGCAGTTTTCGCGGTGAAACAACCGCATTTTACGGACGTATCCGGCCACTGGGCCGAGCCGGTCATCAACAGGATGAACGGCCTGGCGCTGGTGGAGGGGTACCCGAACCCGGAGGACCCGGCCAGCTTAGAACGCCCTGCTGGCCCGGATCGGGAGATAACCCGCGCGGAGTTTACCGCCGTTTTGACAAGGGCGCTCGGCGTTTTACCACAAGGAGAACAAAAGTTGTACGAAGTGCTGAAGCAGCCCACGCCCGAAGAGAAGGCCCGCATATTGGGCAACATGAAGGGCGTGCCCGGGTGGTGCCGGGACGCCCTGGCGACTGCCCTGGCCAGCGGGTTGGCGAAGGGCCGCATGCCGGGCGACTTCGCGGGTGACGAGCCTATCACCCGAATTGAGGCTGCCGTGATGGTCTCGAACGCCCTGGCGAAGATACCTGGCTACAAGCCCGCCGATTTGTCGCAGTTTAAAGACGCCGCCGACGTGCCCGAGTGGGCGAAGGCGGCGGTGAGTGACGGTGTGCTCTCCGGCTACCCGGACGGCAGCCTGAAGCCGAACGCGCACATCACCCGCGCGGAGGCGCTGACGACCCTGCTCCGCCTGCTGAGGGCTTTGGGCTGGTAACTGGTAATGCGGTGGCCCCGGTTCAATGCCGGGGCCTTTTTGTTTTTTGGGAGAGTTTTTCGAGAAGGGGGTGAACCTGAAAAATGAAACGGCTTGGCGTAGCTGTTGCTCTCGTGTTGCTGGTGCTGGCCTTCACGGTCCCGGCGTTTGCCGGTGGGCTGCCGTTTAACCCTTACGTCCTTGAATTTGAACTGGGTAGTCCTGTTGTCACTGCACACACCATAGCGCCGGGGGAAGGACCGGCAACAGTCACCATGCCCGCCCCGGCGATTTGTGTTAACGGCAGGATAATGGTACCGGTTGAGGCCCTGGCGGACCTGGTGGGCGCCGATGTTTATGCGGAAGGGTTGTCCTGGTCGGCAAGCGTGCTGAACGGCTTCGTCCGGCTGACCGGAGAGGCTGGAAAACCCATAAAGCTCTACCTGTTTTACCGTAAGCTGTTGCCCGACGTTGTGCCGGGCGCGGTGACGGTGGAGCGCGGCGGGCACCTGTACGTGCCGGTGAGGATACTCGAAATCCTGGGCGGTTTTGATTTCGTCGTAGATGAACCGCCCTGCAAGGTTACGGCCATACGGATGTAGACGGTGCGGCGAACGGCATAGCGCAACAGGATACTCCCGGTCATTCTGACCGGGGCTTTCTTTAAAGAAGTCATATTTCAGTCAGTAAGGTGACTGTGAAAAGCGAAATTTTAAAAAAAAGGAGGTGCTGGTGAATGGTACGGAAACCAGCTGTAAACACCAGGGAGGCAGTGGCTTCTATAGCCCGGCGCATGGGCTGCTACGCCAAGGACGCGCGGGAACTCCTGTTGGAGCATTTTCCTGCTGTCCTGGTGGAGGCGGTATCCCAGGGCAAAAAAGTCCACCTGGCGGGCCTGGGGACGTTTTACCCCCGCAGGGGCAGGAAGGGCCTGCGGGTGGCCTTCAGGCCCGCCAGGGGCCTCATACGGGCCGTGCGGGAGAAAAACGGTGAGAGTGAGAGTTAATCCCCAAAAAACTTAAAGGAGTGATATTATGCACAAAAAAAATTTTGACCTTGACGGAAACTTTGCGGAGTACGCAGAGCTGTTAGAGCGCATGGTTTCGGACATTACCGGTTTGCTGGCGGAAAAGTACCCGGAGTTTGCGCTTTTGGCGGAGGCCGCGGCCAACGCTGCCCGCCTGGCGGGCCAGGCTGCGGTGTTCTCCGTGCTGGAGAAACATCAGGTGCCGGGTATGGAAGAGTTTGCTAGGGAATTTAAGCCGTTAATGTTGGAACTTATCCGGGGGCACTGCGCTATGCTGCAGGGTGGTGGCGAGTATGTTAGGAATTGACATCGGTTACGGTTTTGCCAAAGCTGTTTCCGCCGAAGGTAAGCGGGCCTGCTTCCCTTCACTGGCCGCCCCTGCGGGCCACGACCAGGCTCTGGACCTGGGCTTCGGCGGCCCCGCCCCCGGCCATAGGGTAACGGTACGCAGGCTCAACGGCCAGGCGCAGGAGTACCTGATCGGGGAAGCGGCTCAGGAAAGTTTTTTAGCGTCCGGCTTCCTGGGTGCCGAGAAGCCCGCCGAACTTCATGACTTATTACTCCTGACTGCGGCCTACCTGGTTGGGGCCGGAACCACGGGGTTCCCGCCAGTACAGGTGGACCTGGCCGTGGGTCTGCCGCTGGCCTTCTATCGGGCGCAGAAGGATGTACTCAAAACGAGACTGGAGGCCCTGGCAGCTCATGTTTCCGTAGACGGCGGGGGAGAGCGGTACATCAGTTTCAGGCGGGTGCTGGTGGTCCCCCAGGGGGCCGGGGTTGTGTTCGTCCAGGGCCTCCCGAAGGGCCGGGGCTTCGCCGGAGTGATAGATATAGGCCAGTACACCACCGACTTTCTCCTGGTGGACCTGCGCACCGGCAGGCCGGTGGTGGAGGCTTCCGGTTCCGTTGAGGCGGGCTGCCATTTAGTGGCCCAGCGGGTGTCCCAGGCGTACCTGGCTAAGACCGGCAGGCCCCTGCCGCCCCGTATGGAGCGGAGAATGCTGGAGGACCTGGCCGAGACGGGCAGGACAGTTTTCCGTGGCGGGGAGCTGGACTTATCGCGGGAGTATGGGGAGGCGGTAGAGGACGTTGCGGAGGCGGTGGCCCGGCAGGTGCTTTCAGCATGGCGGGACTTTACGGACTCCGTGGCAGTGACCTACCTGGCTGGGGGCGGTGCCCTGCTCCTGGGTGAGCGCCTGGCGCGGGCCTTTCCGAACCCGGTGCTGGTGGAGGACCCGGTTTTCGCCAACGCCCTGGGTTATTTGCGGATGCTGTCCGGGGGAAAAGGAAAGGGGGATTGAAATGGCCGATAAGCGGGTGCAAAAAAAGAAAAGGGACCACAAACCGCCGAAGCCGTTCGTTGCCAGTATCGCCGAGCGCCTGTACACCCGTGGGTCCTGTTTTCCCGCACTCAACCGCCCTGTTAGCACCGGAAGAAGGAGAAGGGATTAACCTTTCTCCTTCTTTTGCCGGATGGTATAGATGGGATGAAACGCCGAAAACATGGGACATATACGGCTCTGGCTGTACGTGTTTTTACCGGTAAAGGAAACACGCGGGACCATCAATACCGCGCTGTCCCTGAAGTTTGCCGGTAAAATTAAAGAGTAATGCGCCCGGTAAAGCCGTATACAGCGGGCGTTTTAGGTGATTTGAGGTTACCGGTAAAAGGGGTGTAAGCGGACATGGCGGAGAAGCGGAAACGACTGGAGATATGGCTCCCGACAGACCACCCCATCTGGAAGCTCCCGGAAGGCCAGCGGGCGAAGGTGGCCAGGGCCGTGCTGGAGGCGGCATTTGGTCGTAAGGCCGCAGGGCAGGTGTTTGTCGCCCTGGACGCCCGCCTGGCCGCCATAGAGGCCCGCCTGGCACGGCTGGAAGAATCAGTACACACCGGGGCAACCAATACCGGGCAGCAGAAAGAAGCCACCATACCCAACCCGGACGATTTTTTATCGGCCTTTGAGTAGGAATAAAACTATTGATAGGTCTGTGTTATATTAAAAACCAAACATAGGGAGTGGTGAGGGTGAGTATGAGGAAGATGATAGGGGTATTAGCAAGTATTGCCCTGTCCCTGCTCATTCCTGCCGCAGCGTGGGCCGCCGGGGACGTGGACATAGGGACGGGGATAACCCAGGTGGACAAAGCGGCGCTGGCGGCCCGGATCCTCAAAATCGGGGAAGCCGTAGGCGGTACGGCAGGGGCGATAGCAGTGCTGGCGCTGGTATTCCTGGGCCTGAAAATGGCCACTGCCGCAAATGAATCAGTGCGTGCCGGGGCGAAAGAGCAGTTTATCTGGGTGCTGATCGGCCTGGGCGTAATCGGTCTGGCGGTGACGGTCGTGGGGTTTATCGCCTGGGTGGTGAAGCAGTGACCGGGAGGTGGTGGCTTGAAGCCCGAGAAGCGCGAAATCGTCTTAGCCTCCGTACTGGGCCTGCTTGCCGGGCCGTGCTACATACTGGCCGGACCGGAGCGGTTCCTGACCTGGTACGCCGTGGTCCTGGGCGGCGGCATATTCTCTACGGCACACTGGCTGCGCGACTTGAAGCCGTCCCGGTCGGCCTGGTTCGTTTGGCTGGCCTGGCCGGTGGTGATGATGGCGGGGGCAGCGGTGAGCCTCTTAGTTTGTGGTATCGGACAAAAATTCCTGGAAAGGTGGTGAATTGGGAATGTATTTCGACATGGGGCTGTTTGATTCTATCCAACAGATGGTGTTTCAATTTCAGAAAATTGCCATTGGTTTGCCCGTCCTGCTTATTTTCGCTGCCCTGGCCTGGATGATTCTGTGGGCGCTGTTAACTCCGGTATTCGGGAGGTTTGCCGGTATGGTGGCGAATGTGTGCATGTGGGTATTTGCCGCCATGCTACTCACCAACCCCACCCTGGGCTGGGCAGCGTTAGATTACTCTTACGCCGTGGCGTCGCAGTTTATCGGGACGGGCGGCCTGCCGGATATTCCTGACTTTACCGGGATGGTGAATGACGCTGTAAATCAGATTCGCGGCGCTTTTCCGTTTTGAAGCCGGCCGTACAGCCGGTTTTTGTTTATCAGGAAGGGGTGGCTGATATGCGTTGTCCCAACTGTGGCGAAGAGATGGTGCTTATACCCGTCTCCGTGCGGGCTGGAAACTATATATGCCCGAAATGCGGTCATAAAGAGTATGTTTGTGACTAGTTTTGTACCATTGAGAAACTAGCGGCATTACCTGGGAAAGGAGGTGAAAACAGCCGTGACCAAGACCGATTTAATCCGTGCCGTAGCCGAAAAGGCTGTCATGACCCAGAAGGACGCGGCCCGCGCGGTGGACGCCCTGCTGGAAGCGGTACAGGAAGCCGTGGCCAGGGGTGAGGAAGTCCGTATCCCGGGCTTTGGGGCCTTCGTGGTGAAGGAGCGCGGGGAGCGGCAGGGCAGAGACATTCGCACCGGGGAAACTATCACTATCCCACCCCGGAAGGTGGTGGCTTTCCGCGCCGGGAAGGAACTGCGGGAAGCGGTGAACTAACCAGTATACCGGCAGCCCATTCCAGGTTGCCGGTTTTCTTTTTTTTATACGGACCCCCCGCCTCCCTGCGTCGGCGTCCACCAACCACGTAAAACCCCAAGGTAGTGTCCTGCCGGTGCCCGGGGCTCACGCGCCCGGCGGCCCAACGTTTTATCGTCATATTGCGATATACCGGTTGTCTGACGCTTACCAGGCCGCCCAGTCCCGGCCGCCGGTCCTGTCGGACACGTCCGGCAGTGTGGGCTGACGTGCCGGGGCGCCTGGTGCAGGCGTGCCCGGGGAGGCGGGAAGCCCGGTCTACCTTGGGGTTGTATGTGGGGGCGGCCCGGCAGGGCCGGGGGGTGCGGTGAAAAGAAAACAGAAAAGGCAGGTGGGAGCAGGTGAAAAGAACGGGCAGGACCGTCCGGGTGACCTTCCGGGTGCCGGAGAAGCTGGCCCGGTGGGCGCAGGAGAAGGCGAAAGACGAAGGCCGGACGGTGACGGATATTTTGGTGGAAGCACTCAGCCTTTACCGGGAGCTGGGGGCTGGCCCGGGGGCCGACCTGGCGGAAGTGAAGCTGTACGCCCGGGCGGCGGCTGTGATAGCGGCGCAGGTGGCGTGCGGCAGGAAGGCGGACCTGGACCCGGACCGGCTGCTGCAGGCGGTGGTGGACCGGCTGAAGGGCGGTGGGGGGAGTGCCTAGCTTTCAGGAGAGCCGGGAGTGGCGGGTGGTGGTGTTCCCGCTGTACCGGGTGGAAGAGATACTCCGGCTCCTGCGGAGAATCAGCCCGCTGTTCAACGACGAGCGCGACCGGATGACGCCGGGTGAATGGTGGGTGAAGGAAACCTATTACGCGGGGAAAAACATGCCGAAGGTGGTTGTGGTAGTGTTCCAGGTGCCGGTGTCTGACCCGGTGGGCCTGGTCAACCGGGCGGGGTTTTTGTTGGAGAGAAATCATGATATGGTACTCGACTGGGCGGGTGGTCTCCCGCCGCAGCGCGGGGAAAGGTGGAAAACGTACCTGGTGGTAAAAACCAAGGGGTACTCCGTGCAGACGGGCAGGAGCCGGGTATTCCGGGTGACGAGGCGGGACATCCAGGACCTGCAACTCCTGCTGCCGTCCGGGCCGAGAGAGAGGACAAGAGAAAGGGGGAGGTGACGCGGCAGTGCGCGAGCGAATCCTGAAAATTTTCGTCGGCGGCGCGGAAGAAGTGGAGCGCCGGGCAAACGAGTTCCTGGCGGAGGAAGCGGTGGCCCTGTCCGACCGGGTGTTTGTGAGCCACTGGGGTACCGACCCGGTGTCCCTGCTGGTGATGGTGGAGCGCGACCCGGCGGACCCGGGAGTGGAGGCGCACTACCGGGAAGTGGTGGAAGCCATTCGCCGGGGAGCCAACTGAGGACAGGAGGGATGGACTATGAACAAGGTGAAAATTGCAACCTTCGCAGTCATAGGGCTTGCAGGGCTGGCCCTGGTCGCGGCGCTCCCGGTTGGTGTACTGGTGGTGGCGGCGGCTTTCGGGGCGTACCGGTACACCCGCCGTGCGGCTGCCGCCCTGTTCCCCCTGGCCCTGGGGGTGGGGGTGGCGCTGGCGTTCTGGAGCGCGGGCGATTTGATAAACACTTTAAGGCATTTAGGAGGAACGAAGCCCGCCGTGCCCCTGGACATAGCTGGCTGGATGACTATGGACCGGTTGGACCCGGCCAACCGGGCGGCCAGAATCGGGCTGGTCCTGGGCGCACTGGGCGGGGCGGTGCTGGCCCTGGCCCGCGGGCGGGGTGGAGAATTGCACGATGAGCGACATGTGCACGGCCTGCGGGTGGCCGAAAACGCGGCCAAGGGCACCAGGCGGTGGGCGGGTGACCGGGACATAGCCCACATCTGCGAGTTCGGCCCGCCCAGGATGGGGGACAAGTTCGGCGGCGGCATAGTCCTGGGCAGGTTGAAGGGCCGGATTGTGAGGGCGCAGCCCAGTTTAAAAGGGAAACCGCCCCTGCCGGGGCATGTGATGGTGGCCGCCGGGACGGGTGCCGGGAAGACGTACAGTTTTGTCATCCCGAACGCGATAGCGGCCGCCTGCGCGGGAGAAAGCATAGTGGTGACCGACCCTAAGGGGGAGCTGACGTGCCTGCTGGCCCCGTGGCTGAAATCGCAGGGCTATGACGTGTACGTATTTAATCTCCAGTATTCCGAATGGGGCGACCGGTGGAACCCGATTTTAGAGGCCAGGGACGACGAGGAAGTGACGGCCTTCGCCACTGCGATTGTTCACAACGCGGCGAAAGACAGCAGCGGGTACTTTGTGATGAAGGAGATTCAGCTCCTGAAGGCCCTGGTCTACCTGCTCCGGGCCGACTTCCCGCCGGAACAGGCGCATTTAAGGAGTGTGCTCTCCCTGCTGGCGTGGCCGGTGGAGGCGCTGGACGAAAGGTTCCAGGAGGCTTACCGGGCCGGGCGGCTGCCCAGGGAGGGGCTGGAAGAATGGCGCGGTGCGGTGTCATCGAACGTCGACAACGCGATTTCCGGCCTGACGGCCAAACTGGGCGTGGTCCGGGCGGAGCCGGTGGCGAAGCTCCTGAGCGGTACACCGGGGGACATGATTGACATGAGCGCCCTGGGCCGGAAGAGGGCGGCGTTGTTCTGCGTGTTACCGGTGAACAGCGGCCACCTGAAGCCGGTGCTGGCGACGTTCTACTACTTCTTCTTCCGGCGTTTATACCAGCTTGCCGCAGAAAATGGGGGTAGTCTGCCCAACCCGACCAGATTTTTGCTGGACGAGTTCGCCAACATCGGTCAGGTGCCCGGCTTCACGGAGATCATCTCTACCGCCCGGTCTCTGGGGATATATGTGCAGTTCATTCTACAGAGCGTAAGGCAGTTGGCGGACGTGTACGGGGCAAACGAGCTGGAAGTCATCACGGGCAACTGCCCGGTGAGGCTGTTCCTGGGAGGCGACGACGCCACCACCACACGGTACTTCTCCCAGCAGCTGGGGGAAGCGGCGGTCTACAGCGTCAGCGAATCGAAAGACGTGACCATGCCCTGGGACCGGCTGGACGTTGCGAAGCGCCGGGAGACGGTGGTCCGCCGAGCCCTGATGGAGCCTCAAGAACTGGCGGGGATGGACTCCATGGCGGCGGTGTGCCTGATGCGCTGGTGCTATCCGCTGTACCTGCAAAAGCTCGGTTGGGAAGAGCTGCCGCAGGCGAAGGAGATAAAGGAGCTGGCAGTTTCTACACTGGCGGACGTGGCCCCGAAGAAGGACTTTAAATTAGAGCTGCCGGAGATGCCGGAGATAGAAGAGGCACCGAAGCCGGACAGGGACAGGAGGCGCGGGGGCGAGAAGAAAGGGAGCAGGGCTGATACTGCTGGCACCGGCGGCGACGAGGACAGGGACTGGCTCGACGACCTGTTTGGCCCGGCCCAGTGAAGGGTCGGGCATTTTTTTAAAAAAGAGGTGCTTTCAGTCAGCTAGCTGACTGGTTACTGGAATTTTTAAAAAAGGGGTGATTTATACGTGACCGGTTCGACGCACTTCGCGGCCGGGGCCGCCCTGGGCGCGGCGGTGGGCGCTTTAACCGGACAGCCAGCTGCCGGGGCCGTGGTGGGCGGGATAGCGGGCCTGCTGGCCGACATAGACCACCCCGGCTCGAAACTGGGCCGGAAAATCCGCCCGCTGGCGGTCGTGCTGGAAGAAAGATGGGGCCACCGGGACAGCCCCACCCACACGGTGATGTTCTGCCTGCCCGCTGGCCTGTTTTTGGGCCTGCTGGCGGGCCTTTTCCTGGGCGTCCCGCTGCTGATGCTCTCCGGCGTCCTGGGGGCGGTGTCGCATTTAGTCCTGGACGCCATGACGAAATCCGGGGTGAGGCCGTTCCGGGTGTGGCTGCCGAAACTTCCCCTGCCTGACTTCCTGCCGGGACGGGTGAAGGGGAAGCTGGAGCGGTGGAACACCTGGGCCGCTGAGGTGGAGGGACGAACTGGGAAACGACACTACAGAGGGGAGGTGGTGACCGGGCAGGATTATCGTGAGCATATCGTTGCGGCGGTAAGCTGGATGGTTGTGGCGCTGATGATAACTATTAGCAAGTGAAAGGGGAGTGAGGTATTGTGTTTATTCCGAAACCTGAAGGTTATGAAGTCGTGGCCGACCGCTGGGAGTACCTTTATTTCGCCAAGGAGCGCGGCGTCCCGGTGGAAGCCGTGGTGGAGAAGGTGACCTGGCCGGAGAACCTGGACACGGCAGTTTGGGAGCTGGACCTGGGGGATGGTATTAAGGGCGTGGTGCCCGCCTCTGAGACCGGCCTGGCGGATGCTTCCCTGATGCCCAGGTTTGTGGGGCAGAAGGTGCTGGTCAAAATCAGGGGTCTGGATAAGGAGAACGGCGTGGCGGCCTGCTCCCGGAGGGAGGCCATCGCGGACGCCCAGGAGAGGCTGTTCCAGGCGCTGAAGCCCGACATGGTTATCGACGCCGTGGTGAAGGCCGTCCTGCCGCCGGACCCGGCGAACAATAAGCCCGCATCCCTGGTGGTGGACGCGGGCGGGGGCGTTCTGGCGGAGGTGCCCAGGAAGCTGGCCACCAGGAGCAGGGCGCACCGGCTGAATGAGCTGTTCCGCCCCGGCCAGGCGGTGAAGGCGAAGGTGGTCCACGTGGACCCGCAGACCGGGACGCTGAAGCTGTCCCTGGTGGACGCTGGACCCGACCCGTGGGAGGGCCTGGTCTACAAGCGCGGGGACGTGGTGGCCGGTGCCGTGGTGGGGCAGGCTGAGAAAATGGTGTTCCTGGAGATCAAGCCCGGCGTGGTAGGCATAGCTCCCCCGCCCCTGAGAGGCGTGCTCCGTCGGGGGGACAGGGTGGCGGCTGTGGTCACCGCCTTCGACAGGGAGAAGAAAAAGCTGCACCTGCGGCTGCGGGGCGGCAGGCTGGCGTAGATAACGTCCGGCTGAAAAGGCCGGACTTTTTCTTTTATAGGGGCCAGCTTTTCCGGCGGGAAGGAGGGGTGTAATCAAGCCGGGCGGCTCTGGAAAAGTTTTCGGAAGGAGGTGAAAAGGCAATGCAAAAAGCAATGGCCGTCGCAATTCTCGCACTCATGGTCCTCGCCCTGGTTGCGGCTCCTGCTCTCGCCACGGAAACCGATTCCGCCGCGCAGCAGACCGCGCCCCCGGTGGTGACCACTGCGCCGCAGCAGACCACGACCAGCTTCCTGCAGGGCCTGCAGGAGCGGCTGACCGCGATAGGCAGCGCCCTGGTGGTCGTGATGCTGATAGTGGCGGGCATAGTTTTCATGGTTGCCCGGGAACAGGGCAAAAAGTTGCTCGTCGCAGTGGCGGTAGGTGCCCTGATAATCCTGGGCGGCTGGCAGTTGGTCGTGATGTTGATCAGGGACCTGTTGGGACGGTAAACTTTCGCCTGTTCGGGCCGGGTTTCTCCCCGGCCCAGCAGGACCATAAAAAAAGGAGGGTGGGCTGGAAGTGAAAACTGAAACAAAGAACAAAGCGGTGCAGGGACAGCGGCGGGAGCAGGCAGAAGCGCCGGGACCGCCGAAGAAGGGGCTGGGCGGGCTGGTCGGCCTGGGGGCGGCACTCCTGCTGGCCCTGGTCCTTATTTTCGGCGCGATACAGGGGCAGTCAGCCCCGGTCCTGAAGTCCAGCATACAGGCGTCAGGGGGTAGACTAATCGTCACAGTGACGGACGCCAGCGGCACCAGGACGTACCAGGCCCCCTGCGTCTTTTACTGCCGCAACGGTACGGTTACCATCAGCACGCCGGACCCCGGACCCGTGAGCTACCGGGGAGAGATCTCCATCGGCAGGCACCGGGTTAGCGGTACGGTCACGCCGGAGAAACCCGTGACGTACCGCACCGACGACCGGGGCGACCTGATACAGTAAAGGAGGGAACGTCATTGGAAGCTGTACGAAAATTTATCCAGGAAACAGTAGACAGGATAAAAACACTCTGGCAGAAGTCCCCCCACCTGGTTTTCGTCGGGGGGATAGGACTGTTCGCCCTGCTGGTGATAGTGATTACCCTTATCAGCAGGGTACACCCGAACCCGCCGGTCAGTCAACCGGTCAGCCAGCCGGTGCGCCAGGAGCAGGCCGCGCAGCGGGAGGAACGACCGCAACAACAACCACAACAGCAGCCGCAACCACAACAACAACCGCAGCAGGCACAACAGCAACAGACACAACAGCAGCAGGAACAGCAGCAGTCCGGCGGTCAGGCCGTGGTGAGCTGGCAGGGTATTTACCCGCAGGTTGCCGGTCCGGTGGAACTGGTCCTGTTTAACGGGACGTCCCTGGCCGGTACGGACTATTCCAAACCCGGCCTGCTGATACGGCCCGGCAAGAACAGC
Source organism: Desulfofundulus thermocisternus DSM 10259 (assembly GCF_000686645.1). Classification (NCBI taxonomy): domain Bacteria; kingdom Bacillati; phylum Bacillota; class Clostridia; order Eubacteriales; family Peptococcaceae; genus Desulfofundulus; species Desulfofundulus thermocisternus. The sequence continues at coordinate 9,519 of NZ_JMLG01000007.1, read as the reverse complement.
GGGAGCGACTATTCCGCGTCAATCGTCTTCCCCCTGGGCGGGCGGTATAAGTCCGTCAGCTTCACCCTGGCGCAGCCGAACAACATGGGCAACCTGAACGGGTACGCCTACGGGACGGCCCTGGAGATCAGCGTGGACAGGGAAAATGCCCTGAGCCGGGACATCGCAAAGGACAACCTGGTGTCCCGCGACGAGTCGGTGACCATCGACCTGACCGGTAAAAGCCAGATGGTGGTCAAGCTGGCTACTCACGGGAAGAAGGTTGAAAAAGACGGCTACACCAGCACTACGGACCAGTACGGGCCGTTCATGCCGGTGGTTTTAGCCGACCTGAACTTTACCCTGAAAGGAGATGGCAAAAATGAAACTCAGGCTGCAAAGTAAAACCGTCCTGGCGGTCGCCGTCCTGGTGGCCGCCATCCTAACAGTTTTTACAGTACACGCTGCAATGAAAACCGCTTCTACGGCTTCAAAGGCGGCGACCGGCGCGGTGAAGGGTGCGGTCCAGCAAATTCAGCAGGTTCAGCAGAATAGTACTACCGGCAAGCAAACCTATGTCCTGACTTATTCCGGCGGCGACTTCCCCCTGCTGGTAGATGTGACGCATTCCGACCGCACTTCCCCGCCGGAACACGCTAAACTCAACCCGGGGGAATCGTTCACGTTCACCGCGGGGCCGGACGACATGCTCACGGTGAAAAGGGACATCAATAACCCATACCAGCCCGTGGGACAACAGTGGACGTGTCAGTACATCATCCGTGAGCAGCCGGATGATGGCAGTTTCTATCACGGTGTCATAAGTAATTTTAACCCAGTGAAAGAATGCGTCATGTCCGAACTGGTTTTTAGTATCCCGTAAAGGAGTGGTGGGCATGTTTGGTTTCGGCGCACTGCTGGAGCTGATGATGCGGGCGTTCATGTTCCTCTACATCCAGGCGTGGCCCCTGGGAGCCGGTCTGATAGCGTGGTCCCTGGTCTCCGGGGCCACACGCAACGGCTTCCTTGCGTTTCTGGTCGGCGTAACGGTATTTTCCGCAGCCGTCACGTACCGGTTTTTCAGCCGCTACCCCTCGGCCTGGCCTACGTGGAAGCGGCACTTCAGGATTCTGATCACGAGGAAGGTGAGTGAGTAATGAACAGGAACCCCCAGTACGCCCAACCCGACTGGCTGGACACCAGCGCCTACTACGTCCTGCGGGCGGCGGACTTTGCGTGCCGCCACTGGCCGGTGTCCTTTTCGGCCCTGGTGGGGCTGCTTCTCGTGGCCCTCTTGCAAACCGGGCTGGCGGGCGCGGCGGCAGTGCTCATGGTGGGGGCCGGTGCGCTTTACGAGTACCGGTTCCTCCCGCCCGTCCCGGAGGACGCGCTCTCCCAACCCCAGCCGGAAGGCGTCCCGCAGGGCCAGCCGCTGGCCGGTGGGAACCGGCTGCCTGCAGGTGTGGAATACTTCCCGAAGAAACAGCCCGACCCTGCGGCGTTTGACCGCATAATCGGCCTGGAGAAGGCTAAGGAGGCCACCAGGGACGCGCTCACTGCCGCCCTGGACCCGGCGCAGCGGGAGAAATTCCAGCGGTACGGGATCAGGCCCCCGAAGGGATTGCTCCTGTACGGCCCTCCCGGTACCGGCAAGACCAGCTTCGCGCGGGCGGCGGCGGAGATGTTCGGCACGGCGTTCTACGTGGTGAACGCCAGCAGTATCATTTCCGGCTACGTGGGCGGCACGGAAGAGAATATCCGGAACTTGTTCGCCCACGCGAAGGCCAACCAGCCCAGCGTCATCTTCTTCGATGAATTTGATGCGATAGGGCAGAAGCGCACCGGGCATTCAATCAACAGCCCGTCCGACCTGGCTATAAATACCCTTTTAGCCTGCCTGGACGGTTTCTCCGGCAGTGACGGGGTGTTCGTCATTGCGGCCACAAACAGGCCGGACACCTTAGATGAAGCGTTGACCCGCCCTGGCCGCTTCGACCTGAAGGTGGAGATCGGCAACCCGGACGAGAAGGCCAGGCTGAAGCTGTTCGAGCTGTACCTGCAGGGTAGGCCCAACAGCCTGAGCAGGGACGACCTGAAGTACCTGGCCCGCGTCACGGACGGCATATCCCCCGCCGGGATACGGGCGGCAGTTGACCGGGCGGCCCTGTTCGCGGCGAAGGAAAATGCCGAAATCACCCGACAGCACGTGCTGGACGCCTTGAAGGACGTCACCGGCAGGGGCGCGCAGGTGAACGCCCGCCCGGTAGAAGAAGTGCTGGCCGAGCTGGACGCCATGCCGGGGCTGGCAGGGGTGAAGCAGCAGGTGCGGAGGCTTATGGCTTTAGCCGAGGCGCAGGTGAAGAGAAGGGAGCAGGGTTTACCGCCCCTGAAACAAAGCCTGCACATGGCCTTTACTGGCAACCCCGGCACGGGCAAGACCACCGTTGCGAAGCTCATCGGGGAGCTTTTCGCCGGTCTGGGCCTGCTGAACAGCGGTCACCTGGTCACGGCCAGCAAGTCTGACCTGGTGGCCGGTTACGTGGGGCAGACCAGCGGGGCGGCACGGAAAGTCATCGAGAAGGCCCTGGACGGCGTGCTGTTCATCGACGAAGCGTATGAACTGGCCGACCGGGGTTTCGGCAGTGAGGCAATCACGGAGCTGATCCAGGCTATGGAGAACCACCGGGACCGCCTGGTGGTCATCGTGGCCGGGTATTCGGACGTGGTGGAAAAGCTCAATAAGGTGAACGAAGGCTTCAAGTCCAGAATCGGCCAAATAATCGCCTTTGACGACTACAGGGCCGACGAGCTGGCCCAAATTGCCGCGCTGGTGGCGAAAGGCCAGGGGTTTGCCCTGGCCGACGACACGCAGACCGCACTCCTGGCCCACTTCCGGCAGGTGGAGGGGCAGATCGGGAAACTCGGGAACGGGCGCTACGCCCGGAACGTGGTGGAGAAGGCCATATCAGCGGCCATTGAGCGTGACCCTGCTGCCGCTGTAATTACCGATACCGATGTTGCTGCCGCTGTTGGTCAGACGATTCAAAAGGCCCGCTCCTTGGACGAGATATGGGCCGAGATCAACTCCCTGGTGGGCCTCTCCAGCGTGAAATCCTTCCTCCGCGAAGTGGAAGCCGTGGCGAAGGCCAATGTCGCCCGCCGGGAGAAGGGCCTGCCGCCCCTGAAGCAGTCCATGCACATGTGCTTTTTAGGAAACCCCGGCACGGGCAAGACCACCGTTGCCCGCCTGGTAGGAGAACTGCTGGCGGCCCTGGGCGCTTTGCCTTCGGGTCATTTGGTGGAAGTTGACCGCTCCGGCCTGGTGGCGGGCTACGTGGGCCAGACGGCGCAGAAGGTGCGGGAAGTGCTGGACAGGGCTATGGGCGGAGTGCTGTTTATCGACGAAGCCTACTCCCTGGCCCGTGGCGGCCCGCAGGACTTCGGGGCCGAAGCACTGGACGCCATCATAAAGGCTATGGAGGACCACAGGGACAAACTGGTGGTGATCCTGGCCGGTTACACCAGGGAAATGCAGGACCTGTTCACCCTGAACAGCGGCCTTGAAAGCCGGATAGCGTTCACTTGCGAGTTTCCCGACTATACGCCTGAAGAACTGGTGGAAATTGCCCGGCTGGAGGCCAGGAAGCAGGGCTTCCGGTTTGGTGACAGCGCGGAACCCGTCCTGCTGGAGGTGTTCAGGCAGGTGGACATCGGGACCGCCGGGAACGGGCGCTACGCCCGGAAGCTGGTGGAGCAGGCGGTGCGGAAGGCAGTGCTGGCTGGCAGGGCGGACACGCTGGAACCGGAGGACTTCGCGCAGAACTGACATCGGTCAAATTGTCCGAAGTGCGCCCGGCTGAAAAGGCCGGGCTTTTCTTTTTTATAGGGGCGGTAATCAGGCTGGGAAGGGAGGGTGCGAGACGGGCCGCCGCCCCCGAAATCAATCCAAAGAAGGGGGTTTTTAAATGCGCAAAAACAAAGCATCATCACTGTTGTTATTATTTATCACGGCGCTGCTGGTGGTTATGCCGCTGGCAGCATGGGCGGACGACGAAATACAAATGCAAAGTACGGTTTTTTACAAGGGAGGTATCCTGTACGCTTACGACTTTTGGGGCAGTGATCGCGTAACCATTCACATCCCGGAGGGGGTGAAGGTTTACGGGCAGATGGTTAAATCAGACTTAGAAACGGCACGATTTACACCGATTGTAAACCCAGGTAGTTATAACCTTAAAGGTGGCGATAAGAAATACAGTTTCGGTCTGATGGCAGTCACGCTTTTCGGAAACAGTGATGTTGTCGCCGACATCGGCGGTAGAAAAGAAGTGATACACGTCGATAGCGCCGTTTCAGGAAAGCCGGTTATAAAATTTCCTGATTTCAAAATAAGATACACTTTGCCGTACAGTCTGTCGGCTACGGGAAATATCGTGCTGAATAAAAAAGCGACAGAACAACTTCAGGATGACTATTACCGGTACCGCGACGTTTGGGGATACCAGGCTGCCGACGGCGGCCTGATGGACGGCACAATGCATCTGTCCTATCAAATGCCTGAAGTTACTTCCGGCACTGTCCGTGGTCCTTCCTTCGGCTTCCCCTTCTGCCCGGCTTCCGCGCAAGCCTGGTTGGACAAGGTTAAAACTGCCGAACCGGAGCCGAAGCCGCAACCTGAACCGTCTCCGCCGCCCGGACACGGCGGGAAGGCTGCTGTCGTGATAACCGGCGTAGCGCTGGCAGGCGCGGCCTTCCTAACCCGGAAGAAATGGCTGCTGTTGTTGCCTCCACTCCGGGCGGTGTACGTGTCCCTGTCCCTGGCTGAAGCCGGGCCGGGCGTGGTGAACGTCACTTACGAGCCGAAACGGGGGCCAGAACAAGTAACGGCGCAACTTCGAACGGGCACTAGCACACTGGCTGAAGTGACCCTGGCGAAAGGCGAGACCGGGCTGGTTGAACTCCCGACGGGGTTTGCCGGGACGGTCACGGCGCATGTTCGGAAGTACCGGAACCTTTCCAAAAACAAGTCTATTGTTGTTGATTCCGCAGGCCCGGCATAACCCTGTCGGGCCTGAAAACCCGGGTAAAGGAGAGATGGGTATGGACGTAAAAGCACAGGAAATTAAAACGAACCGGACGGCTGCGGAAGGCGGACCCACCCGCGCAAAACCAGCCGTGGACATGCGGGACGTGGCCGCCGGTCTGAAACGGGTGTGCAGGGCGCTCTGGCGTACCTACGCGCTTATCTGGTGGACGGTGGAGAGCCTGCTCTGGGCGGCGGGTATCCTCTGTTTCGTGACCGTAACCGTTTTGGCCGCCAATTACCTTACCGGCGGGCAAATACCCGTACTTCACGAGGCTGCCGGGTACATCACGGCGGGGTGGGATTATGTGTCCAGGCTGGTCGCGGGCAGGTGACTTTTTACAGGGTGTTTTGTGCAGCTTTTATAGAGAGTTGCACACACCCCTGTAAAATTTGTGTGCACCTACCTTGATGTATTTGTACACAACTACCTTGAAACCCGGCTGGAAAAGCTGCCCGGCCGGTTTCTTTTTTATAAGGGCAAATCGGGCAGCAAAGGGGGTGCAACAGGAAAGCCGTGCCCCAAAATTAAATTTAAAGGGAGTGAACTGTTCCCATGAAAAAGCGTTTACCCGTTGTAATCTTACTTGTCGTGATCCTGGCGGGGTTGGCCGGGATAGCGGCTTCGGCCTGCACCAAAAAACCTGAATACGTTATTACCGGGTCCGCCCGTTCCGGGCACGCGATAACGGTGTCCGAAAGGCTGGCCGGAGGCACTGTCCGCACGTTCACACTAGCACCCGGCCAGACCTTGACCATCAACCGTATTCCCGGCGGTAATGCGAGAATTAGCGTAGACAGCAACGGGCAAGTCGTCAAAGTGAGGGCCACGCCGTTCGCCTACGTTGGGGACGGCAGCCCGTGCATACTGGTACAAAAGGGCGTGGTGGAGTCTATCAGCTTTTCAAAGCCGCAGAACTGCTTTTCCGCTGTCACGTCGTCCCCCTCGGGCGGGTTTACAATTACCAACACAGGGATTGCCGGTACCGCTTACCTAGACTAGTAAACTGGCTTGACGCTGTTTCTCAGGGGCTGATGTAACTCGGTCCAGTAGTGGACCGGGTTTTTCTTTTTTTATGGGAAGAGTTAAAAGAAGGAGGTGAATGCACCATGCGCGGCAAAGCTGTTTTCGCGCTACTGCTGGCCTTAACCGTCCTGGCGGTTGCTGCCGTCCCCGCCTTCGCCTACGAAGGCCCCGCGCCGTACACCACAACCGGGGGCGTTTTCATGGTGCCCCTCCGGTGGATGGCTGAGGCCAACGGCGCGGATCTGGTGGTGGACGCCGCCGGTGCCGTGGTGGTGACTGCCCGGAAGGTGGAACCGCCCGTGCTGGACGAGTTTTACCTGCCGGTCAAGCCGGGCAGGACGCTGGAGCGGGTGACTGTTTTCCGGGCCGGCCAGGCCAAAGCGTGGGTGAGGGGCGTCGAAATCCCCATGCCTGCGCCCGCTGAGATCAGGGACGGCAGGCTCTTCGTACCGGTGCAGTTCGCGCTCCTGGCCACGCGGATATAGCAGTGAGGCCCGTACGGAAATTGCTCCGTGCGGGCCTTCTCTTTTTTAAGAAGCAAATCTACAGAAATCGAAAGGAGTGGTTTTTGTGAACCCTGCTGTTATTCTGGAAAGCCGGACGCTGCGCGACGAGCTTACGGCAAAAACCTGTGTGCTGGAAAAGGTGAAATTCCTGTGGCTGTTGCCGGACAACCAGCACGCTACCACGGAGGTAAGAACTTTTCGGTCTGTTAGATTTTGCATCTGACAAGTTGCCAGTGGCAAATATTGGGAGTAAAGGCAGGGGTTTTCTCTTGTTTCCCTGCCGGGCCGGACAGGCGGCCCTGGAAAACCAAAATCTAATCTAAGGAGGAATTGGAAATGAGTGAAACCAGAGATGTAAAAGTTCTTACAGTACAGAAAGTCCGCTTCTACGACGATGAATTAGTAGCAGCCGTCGTAGAGGAAAACAAGAGGCAGGAAATTTATGTAGCAGTTACTCCTATTTGCGAGAAGTTGGGTGTGAAAAGTCAAAACCAAAGAATTAAAATTCAAACCAACCCTGTGTACAAGAACAAATATTTAAGTACCCTTATCAGTACGGAAAATAATGGTAATTACAGAAGAGAAGTTTTTATGTTGCATATCGACATGCTTCCTTTCTGGCTTGCCGGGATCAGCCCGTCAAAGGTTAAACCAGAAGCGGTAGAGCCATTGATCAGATACCAGACCGAAGCCGCCCGCGTCCTGCGCGACTACTTCCTCGGTCCCGGCTACGCCATCAACCCCGCCCGCGTTGACCTGGCACGGCTGGAAGCGGAAACGGAAAGGCTTAAAATTGAGCGCATAAAGGCACAGATCGAGCTTGAACAAGTCCAGGCTGAGCGGGAAAAGAATATGCGGCTTTTGGCCTTCGTCGAAAAATATCCCCTACCCGCCGACTTCCAGAAGGCCGTCATCTCCCGCCTGGCCGGGCTGGAAGTCCAGCCGACGGTCAAATACTACGCCACGGAAGAGCTGGCCGGTAAATTCACCTTCGAGTTCGGGACCAGGATTACCGGTATGAGGCTGGCGATGCTGGCGAAGGCCCACGGTGTCAGGCCGAACAGGGAAGCCGGGGAGATGGAGAACGAGTTTGCTGTAGTCAGTATAACCCCCGCCGTGAACAAAAAGACCGGCAGGGTTATCGAAGGTAAGGTTGTGGAGCAGATCCTGTATAAAGAGGCCGCCGTACCCGTTTTGCGTTCCCTGGTGCGGCAGTGGCTGGAGGCCCAGCCGGTAAAACCCAGGAAGAAACCCAGAAAAGCTGAGGCTTAAAGGAATTTCTCTCCGGGCGTCGAACCTTCCCGGAAAAGGAGGGCTGCCGATGGAGAAAAAAGTTGATGAGCTGAGACCGCACCCACTGAACGGAGAATTTTTTCCAGGGAAACCGGATAACTGGCACGTTATATTAAACGACATAAAAGAACGCGGCATTCAGAACCCGATAATCCTGGCCAGCGATGGAAAAACCATACTGGCCGGGCACCTGCGATGGGAGGCCGCGAAAGAAATTGGCCTGGAAGAAGTGCCCGTTGAAATCCGGGATATAGCGCCGGACAGTAACGACGCCTTGTCATTCATGGTTATGGACAACATTGCCAGAAGGCATTTATCGCCCCTCGAAATTAGCAGTGCCGTGCGGAAATTGAAAGAGCACCTGGGAATCCGTCAGGGGGCACGCCTGGATCTGGCGAAAACTCCGGTCAATTTGTCCGAAGTTGCCGAAAGTTTTGGCCTTTCGCTCCGGCAGCTCAACAGGTATGACAGTTTAAACAACCTGGTGCCTAAACTGAGGGAAAGGGTTGAAAACGGGGAACTTCCTGCGATGGCGGCTGCCGAACTGTCCCGGCTGGCCCCGGAAATACAGCAGGAAGTAGCGGCCAGGAATGACGTCCTGCAGGGGATAACTGTTGCCGGAGCGAGAGAGTTGAGAAGGAAGCTGGAAAAGGAGTCGCGCCCCCTGGTTAAAGCGATGCAGGGGGCGGAGAAGATGGAAAAGGCGCTGGAAAAAGCCGAAGGCGAGAAAGCCGAGGAAATCCGGCGGCTGCTTGAAGAGGCCCGGGCCGAGTATGAAAACAGGAAACGTATGGTGCCGGAAGTAGTCAGTAATGCGGTAAAGGTCCTGGAAGAAGCGCCGTTCAGGGAGCGTCCACCGGCAAAAAGCGCGGCGGAACTAACCGTGGCGCTGTGCAGGAGGCTGGCCGACTGCTTGGTGAAGCTGGGGCATGAAGACGTGGAGAAAACGCCGGAGCTGGCAGAAGCGCTGAGAAAAGTGAAGGTACTGGTAAATGAGCTCGTGTAAATGCTTTTTGTCTGGTTGCCAGTGACCCTGGTCCTGTACCGGGGTTTTATTTTTTTTGGGAAACAGAATCAGGCGGGAAGGAGATGATGGCAGTGGTCAACCTTAAACCCGGCTCCAGGGTGGCCGTTTCCTATAGGGACAGCAATGCGGGCCTGTACCCGAAAACCTTTACCGGCGTGGTGGAGAAGGTATACCCGAAATTTGCCGTCGTCCGAACCACCGGCGGCTACAGGACGACCGTCCACGTGACGGACTACGGCCTGGTCAGGAAGGCGGGTGGTGCTGAATTGTAGATTTTCAAATTGATTCGGGAAAAATCTTCAAATTAAATTGGAGCAACCAACTGGTGGAACAAAGGAAATTCTCATTTTAAACCGGTAATCATAAAAATAATTTTTAAATTCCGCTGGCATTTCCATCGAAAACCCAAAAAAGAAAAACCGGCTACCCGAAAGAGGCAGCCGGTGGTAATACCGCTCAAAACCGGTTAAACGGATATTTTTTCTTAAGGGCCAGAATTTCCGCCCGTGCTTCCAGCAACTTTTCTCTGAACACGGCAGCAAACCAGGCCGGCCGGTTTCTGGTCGGCGGATACGTTCTGGCTTTATCGGCCACCTTGCAGATA
>NZ_JMLG01000006.1:0-139887 GCF_000686645.1 Desulfofundulus thermocisternus DSM 10259 | reverse complement strand
CTGGTCCGATTCGCTGCCCCCTGTCTGCAGGGCTAATAAATAAGCCAGATTATGTCCCCACCTGATTGCAAGGTGGGGTTTATTTTACGCTTACATTTAAAGCTGGAGGGAGAGATATGTCCCTGGTGACGCTTACCATAGATGGGCAACAGGTTCAGGTACCGCCCGGCACCACCATCCTGGCGGCGGCCAGGCAGGCGGGGATCAGGATACCTACCCTCTGTTACCTGGAAGAGTTAAACGTCATCGGTGCCTGCCGCCTGTGCCTGGTGCAGGTAAAGGGAGCCCGCACGCTGGTGGCCGCCTGTGTAACCCGGGTTAGTGAAGGGATGGTGGTTCATACCAGTACACCGGCGGTAAGGCACGCGCGCCGGCTCAACCTGGAACTGATCATGTCCAATCACCCCCAGGAGTGCCTGACCTGCCTGCGCAATACCGGCTGCGAACTGCAGCAACTGGCGGCGGAGCTGGGAGTGGGAGAAATCCGCTTCCAGGGGGAAGTGTCTCCCTACGAGGTGGATGATTCCAGCCCCGCCATCATTCGCGACCCCCGCAAGTGCGTCCTTTGCCGCCGCTGCGTGGCGGTGTGCGCAAAGGTGCAGGGGGTCAGCGCCATTGCCGTCCAGGAGCGGGGCTTTGCTACCGTGGTGGCCCCGGCCTTCCTGGCGCCGCTGGGCGAGGTAAGCTGCGTCAACTGCGGCCAGTGCTCCCTGGTCTGCCCCACGGCCGCCATTCATGAGCGGGATGAAACGGACAAAGTTTGGGCCGCCCTGGCTGACCCCCGGATGCACGTGGTGGTGCAGACCGCCCCCGCCGTGCGGGTAAGCATCGGTGAAATGTTCGGCCTGGAGCCGGGAAGCATTGTCACCGGCAAGTTGGTGGCCGCTTTAAGGCGCCTGGGATTTGATAAAGTCTTTGATACTGATTTTACCGCTGATTTAACGATTATGGAAGAGGGTAACGAGCTAATTCACCGCCTGCAGAACGGCGGCAGGCTTCCCCTGATCACCTCGTGCAGTCCGGGATGGATTAAATTTATTGAGCACTTTTACCCCAACCTGCTGCCCAACTTATCAACCTGCAAGTCGCCGCAGCAGATGTTCGGGGCCCTGGCCAAAACCTACTACGCGCAAAAGGAGGGTATCGATCCAGCCCGGATCTTCGTGGTTTCCATCATGCCCTGCACGGCAAAAAAATACGAGGCCGGCCGCCCGGAGATGAATTCCAGCGGCTACCGGGATGTGGACGTGGTGCTCACCACCCGGGAGCTGGGCAGGATGCTCAAACAGGCGGGTATTGATTTCGAGTCCCTTCCCGAGGAAGAGTACGACGCGCCCCTGGGCATTTCCACCGGAGCGGGGGTCATCTTCGGGGCCACCGGCGGGGTAATGGAAGCGGCCCTGCGCACCGCCTACGAGCTGGTCACCGGTAGCACCCTGGTATCCCTGGACTTTGAAGAGGTCCGCGGCCTGGAAGGGGTGAAGGAGGCTTCCGTTGACCTGGCCGGGACGGAGTTGAAAGTAGCCGTGGCCCACGGGCTGGGTAATGCCCGTAAAGTGCTGGATGCCGTGGTAAGCGGGGAAAGGGAATACCATTTCATTGAAATCATGTGCTGTCCCGGCGGGTGTATTGGCGGCGGCGGCCAGCCCCTCCCCGTGGACAACGGGACCCGGGCCAGGCGTATCGCGGCCATCTACCAGGCCGACCGGCAGATGCCGCTGCGCAAGTCCCATGAAAACCCGGCCGTCCAGGCCCTGTACAGGGAGTTCCTGGGCGAGCCCCTGGGCCGCAGGTCCCACGAACTCCTGCACACCCACTACACTCCCAGGGAAAAATTTTAAAACAGCTTCGAGAAGGGCCCGGGCTGGCTTGCCCCCGGTGTGTACGGGGATGCTGTCCGGGTCCTGCACCTCCAGGAATGCCTATTTCAGCAACCCGGCCAGCGGTTTGAACAGTGCTTCAATGGCTTTTGATGGGTTGGGCAACCTGATCCCCAGCACCTGCGGAATGCTCAGGGCCATCCCGATGGCCAGGTACGCCGCAAAGGCAGCCAGCTCCCGCCACATCTTCTTTTTCACCAGGTCCGGCACCTCCAGCAGGATGATGCCGGCAAAAAGGATGAGCAGCAGGACGATCACTTTTTCTCCCCTTCTTGGCTTTTTATTATTCTTCCGGGATGCCGGCCCGTCTGGTCAACAGGCCGATCTCCCTGATCCGGGCATCCACGGCAATTTCCACTTCCGCCCGGGAAAATTCCTCGTCCCAGCGGTATTTTAATTCCCGCCACTCTTTTTTGTATTTCCGGTGGAAAGCTTCGCCAAAACCGAAGATATCGACCCCGTATTCGCCCTGGACTTTCTCCAGGGCGGCTTCGGCCCGGGCCTTGATTTCGGAAGCCATTTCCTCTTCCAGCAGTTTAATCTTTTCCGGCGTGGCCAGGTTTTCGCGGGTCTGCTGTTCCACCATGTCGCCCTCCACCCGTATTTTTACCAGAAAGCGCGGGTATTCCCCGTTATATTCCGGTACGATTTTTGTCTTTCCCCGGCGGATGCGGATGGAGACCAATTTTTCCGGCTGCTCCGGACCCGGAACGATGATCACTCCCTTCATGGTCTCACCTTTCAGCCAGAGAAAGCCCCGGGTTTCCCAGGGGTCCAGCCAGCCGATCAGTTTGTCCTGTTTGAATACCGCCGTCCCGGCCACCCCCACCTCCTTCTGCGGTGGGGGGGTTCCCCCCGGCACCTGACCCGGCATGGTTCCCGCTTCTGTTACTTCCACGGCGGTAACCGCCGGCTGTATTCCCCTGCTGACCAGCATTTCCGCCAGTTCCCTGAGTTGAACGGAATAACCGGTTTTCATCCTTTCCAGGAAGCCCGCTGCCTGGGCCGAGGTTTTCTCCAGGCTGGAATATGTTTCTAGAAAGTCTCTGGCCCTGCCCCTGGCGACCAGGACATAGATATTTTCCCGGGGTTCCCTTTCTCGCTGGAAGAAATTGGTCACCATGCCCGTTCCCTCCCTGCGGGCCAGTTCTTCCCCCAGAACCAGGATGATGCAGTGGCCCCAGTAGATCTGGCGGGGAATCTTCATGGCCAGGAACCTTTCAGCTTCCGGCACAGTCCTGCCTTCCGCGGAAACCACCCAGCTGGCCGGCTCCCTTCCCCGGCCCCCTGCTTCGCCGCCGGCGGTATACGCACCGGGCCTGGCGATCTGTAGGGTCAGCAAAATCCGGCCGTCCTCCGACAGGTCCACTCCCGCCCCCAGGACAATGGCCAGCTCGGTTAGTTCCACGCGGCTCCAGCAACCACCTGCAAGGATGATTACAAATGTAATTAGAAGGAGGGCGGCAATCCTTTTTTTCAAGCACCCCTCCCTCCTCTGCCCCTGGCCCGGGCAACCACCAGCAATAACAGGGGAATACCCGCCTCAAAAAGGCCCAGGGCGTACGGCGGCCAGGCCGTAGCCAGAAAATTGAGCAGCTCAACGATGTTCCTGCAGAGGGCCGCCAGGGCCACCAGTACTACTCCCACCGGTGCCACCAGGGGCCGGTAATCCTTCAGCCCCAGCCACTGGGCGCTGCTCAGGACGGCGGCGTAATAGAATATGCCGATCTTGGCGAAACCCCCGAACATCCACACCGCTATGGCTATGGACTCCAGGCGTTCCAGGAAATTGGCAATGGAAACCACCCGGATGGCGTTAAAGGTGGGGAAGATCCAGCGGGCCGATACATGGGGCCCGAAAATCATTATCACTACCAGGATACAAATTAGAAGGTAGAGGCCACATATTAAAATGGCTGTTACGGCCACCCGGGGGGCTTCTTCGGCCCGGTCCAGGAAGGGAATGAGCAGGGCGAAGATGACAATTTCCCCGAACCAGCTGGCGGGTATGACGGCTCCCTTCAAAATGGCGGCGGCATCTTTATCAAAAACCGGCAGCAGCCTGGTTGCCTCCATATCTTTGGCGGCCAGGAGAAAGACCACCAGGAGCAATCCCAGAACAAGGGGCAGGAACAGCTGGTTGAAGCGGCTTAGAACCTCCAGCCCGCTGTGCACGGCCAGGGCTGCCACAACGGTAACGAAGACAAAGAAAACAATGACCGGGGTATCGGGCATGAGGGCGGAACATAGAAAGGACGCGTATTCGTCCAGGATCAGGGCATTTCCGTGCAGGAACCACCAGATGTAAAGCAGTCCGACCATCTTCCCCGGTAACCGGCCAAGAATTTCCTCCGTATATTCAAGCAGGGTCTTGCCCGGAAAGCGGAGGCTCAGCCCTGTCACCAGCCCGGCAATGAGGAGCCCAATCATGGTGGCCACAATGATGGAAAGCCAGGCATCCTGGGCGGCCTGCTTTACCGTAATGGCCGGAGCGGTGAGGATGGCCGTGGGCAGGACCAGGCTGATCAATAGTAAAATGGCCTGCTTGCTGTCAATTTTGCCCTGCTCCAGCATAGCTTTCACCATCTCGGGCGGGTTTCCGGCGGTGCGGGTTTCAGGTTTTGTTCCTGCCTTTTCTGGTTCTGCCTGGCAATCAAACGGGGGCGGGTGAACATGGCCCACAGCGGTGCCCGGAAGACCACGTCCTTCAGGTCGGCCCCCGTCATGGGAACTGCCGGGGAGAGGTAAGGGACCCCGAAGGAACGCAGGCTGCACAGGTGAATACCGATGAGCGCAACCCCGGTGATCAGGCCGAACAGCCCCATGGCGGCCGAAAGAAACATGAGCGTGAATCTCAGCAGCCGGAAGGCAATGCTGGCGCTGTAGGCAAAGGTAAAGGAGGCAATCCCGGTAAAGGCCACCACAATGACGGTGGCGGCGGCCACCAGGCCGGCCCGCACGGCAGCCTCCCCGATGACCAGCGCGCCCACAATGCTCACCGCCTGGCCGAGGGGGCGGGGCAGGCGGATGCCGGCTTCCCTTAAGGTTTCAAAAGTCAGCTCCATGATCAGCACCTCCACAAAGACCGGGAAGGGGACGGCCTCCCGCTGCCCGGCAATGCTCAAAAGGAGGGTGGTAGGAAGCAGCTCGGGGTGGAAGCTGACCGCAGCAATGTAGAGCGCGGGAAGGGTCAGCGAGATAAATGCGGAAAAGAAGCGGATTACCCGCACGGCCGTGGTAAAGATGAAGCGCTCATAATAGTCCTCTGCAGCATGAAGGTGCTCCACGAAAAGATTGGGCACGGTGAGGACGAAGGGGGTCCCGTCCACCAGAATGGCCACCCGTCCCTCCAGGAGCATGGCCGCCGCCCGGTCCGGTTTTTCCGTGTGGTTGACCGTGGGGAAAGGACTCCAGGGATGATCCTCAATCAGTTCCTCGATGTAGCCGCTTTCCAGGATAGCGTCGACCTTTATCCTCTGCAGGCGGCTTTTCACTTCCGCCACCAGCTTCTCGTTGACGATGCCTTCGATGTAGGCCACGGCCACTTCGGTATTGGTGACCTCCCCCAGTTTAAAAACTTCTATCTTCAGGTTGGGGCTGCTTATCCTGCGCCTGAGGAGAGCCGTGTTGGTGCGCAGGGTCTCCACAAATGAATCCCGTGCCCCCCGCACTGTCGGCTCCGCTTCCGGTTCGCTGATGGCGCGGGAAGCCCAGCCCCTGGTGCCGTTGATAATGGCCGTAGCGTACCCGTCCATCAGTAAAACGCTATCCCCGGAAAGTATGGCCTGGATGATTTCCCGTATTTTGTCGGTCTGCTTAATTTCATTTACGCACAGGCCCCGCTGCTTGATGAATTCCAGGGCCCGGCTTTTGCTGATTTCCTGGCCGGGCGCGGCCATGGCCACTTCCAGGGCCAGGGCCTTTGTTATCTGTTCGCTTATTTGCTCCTTGTCCGTCAAACCGTCCGTATAAATCAGGGCCAGCCGGATCTGTTCGTTCTGGGCGAAAATAAACTCCCGGTACATCACATCGCTGCACCTGTCCAGAATGGCTTTAATCTGCGCCAGGTTGGTATCCAGATCCGGGCTCAAAACCTGTTCTTTCCAGGACGTATCCGGAAAGTTGTTCTCCCGGGGCCGGCTTATCTGCTGGTTGCTCCGGCTTACCATCCCGGGTTTACGGGGCTTGATGAACCTGACCACCTGCACCACCTGCTCTGCGGCAAACTTCTTTAAAATACAGTGTTGCTGCTTTTTTTAGGTCGGGCGTGTAGCGGCAAAACATTATTAGCCAGCGGTAATTCAGGGATTATGTACCTGATAATTTATTCTTTGCCCCGTCAGCCATATTATTCATTACTTTGAAGCGGTTAGAAAAAAGGTAAGGGAGGACATCAATCCTCCCTTAAAAAAAAGAAACCAAACCTCATCAAACTGTCTATTTGAAACTTTAATCCGCTTCCCCCAGCAGGCGGCGGCACAGTTCTCTGTCCATGAGGAAACTTTTGAAGATGGCTGTTGAAGGGCCGTTGCTGACCTGCCGGGGCCAGGCCAGGTACAGGTAGCAGCGGATCTGCAGTCCCGGGATGTTTACCCGGGCTACTTTACCTGTTTTCAGGGCGTCCCGGGCTGCACGGCGGGAAACGGCGGCTGTTCCCAGCCCGGCCCGGACTGCCTGTACTACGGACTGGTTGCTGCCCAGTTCCAGCAGGCCGGGAAAATGCTCCACGTTGATATTGTGTTCGGCCAGTTTGGCCTCCAGGGCCTGCCGGGTGCCTGAACCGGCTTCACGGATAATCAACGGCTCGCGGGTCAGCTCTTCCAGGGAGATGCTGTTACCTGCCCAGGGGTGCCAGGAAGGAACGATAAAAACGAGCTCGTCTTCCAGCCAGGGGTGGTATTCGATGTCCTCTCCACCCGTTGCCGTGCCCAGGATGCCCAGATCGATCTCCCGGTCCTGGAGCCAGCGGGCCACGGCGGCACTGTTGCCCACCTGCATACTGATCCGGAACCCCGGGTACTGTTCCCGGAAGCCGCCGATAAAGATGGGCAGCAGGCATTCCGCGGGCATACCGGTGGCTCCCAGCAGAAGGTGGCCGCTTTTCAGATCCTGGAGTTCATTGACCATGGCCCTGATTTTCCGGTAATGGCGCACCATTTGCTTGATTTCCGGGTAGAGTAGCCGCCCGGCCTCGGTGAGCAACACCTTTTTTTCGTTGCGCTCCAGGAGGGTGACGCCCAGCTCTTCCTCCAGTGCTTTTATCTGGAAGCTAACAGCCGGCTGGCTCATCCCCAGTTGCCCGGCGGTTCTGGTAAAATTGCGCAGTTCAGCGACCAGTAAAAAGGCTTCCAGCTGTTTTATATTCATAGAAAGTGACAACACCTTTCGGAAGATTGATATTGTTATTGTTGTTATTTACCTTTGACAGGTCAATGCCGGCAAATATAATTAGGATATGTGTGCTTGTTATGATATTTTATAAAAGTTCAAGGAGCTGTTCAATCTTGAACAAGGAATTTCAGCGGTATGTGGTAACCAGGGTAAAAAAGGCCATAGTTGATTATGGCATGATTTCCGATGGCGATCGGGTGGCGGTGGGTCTTTCCGGTGGAAAGGACAGCAGCCTGCTGTTGCATATTCTGAATCAAGTCCGGCGGGTGGCGCCCATTAAGTTTTCCCTGCACGGCATTTATGTGGATCCCGGCTGGGAGATGGAAATAAGCCCGCTGAGGGAGTTCTGTGAAAATGAGGGGGTTCCCTTTTATTATAAACCCACTAATATTGCCGAGGTTGTTTTCGATATCCGCCGGGAGAAAAGTCCCTGTGCTCTGTGTGCCAACCTGCGCCGGGGGGCTCTGAACAATACAGCCCGTGATCTGGGGTGCAATAAAGTGGCTTTAGGGCATCACCTGGATGACGCCATCGAAACCTTTTTTATGAGCCTTTTTTATACGGGGCAGTTCCGCACTTTCTCTCCCGTTACTTACTTGAGCCGCAGTGGTATTACCATGATCCGCCCTTTGATTTATTTAACCCAGGAGCAGGTGCGGGAAATGGTGCGCCAAAAGAACCTGCCTGTACTGGAGAACCCCTGCCCCGTTAATGGGAGGACCAAGCGGCAGGAAATGAGGGAGTTTGTAGCCAGCCTGTTAACCCGTTATCCAGAATTGCACCTTCGCTTCATCAATGCTTTTAAAACTGCAGATTTACGCAATTTGTGGCCGGTAAAAAATTGAATTATGCGATATTGTTTTGTTTAATTTTTATTCATTTCGTGTCTGGAATTGTTCATTTATTTAAAATAATGTCATAAGTCTCTAATATCTCACTTTCATTCTATTTGTAAAATTACTATTTTGTTTTAGGGTTTAAGTAGCTATTTACTCCTATATTTCGCCCCTTTATAATGAAGACAAAGGATTTTTTAAAGAAAAGTGCAATGTGCTATGTTTTAACGTTGGAATTTATGCAATTTCTTTTTTAAAAGGGGTGAAAATGTGGGACAACTGGCCAACTTTTATAACCCTAATGCAGTAGCAGTGGTAGGTGCCTCGAAAAAGCCCGGTAAAGTAGGGCACTCCATAGTGAAGAACCTGATCGAATCGGGTTTTTCGGGGCAGATTTACCCGGTTAATCCCAAAGAAGAAGAGATTGAAGGCTTAAAGGCTTATCCTTCGGTTGCGGCTATCCCGGGACAGGTGGATCTGGTTGTTGTTGCCGTCCCGGCAGCTAAAACCCTGGATGTGGCCAGAGAATGCGGGAATAAAGGCGTTAAGAATCTGGTAGTGGTTACTGCCGGGTTTAAGGAGATTGGTAAAGAGGGTTTGGACCTGGAAAAAGAACTGGTCGATATCTGCCACCGGTATGGCATGCGAATGCTGGGACCAAACTGTGTGGGCATGATGGACACCCACACCCCCATTAATGCCTCCTTCACCAAAACTTTTCCTTTGAAAGGCGACATTGCCTTCCTTTCCCAGAGCGGAGCCACTCTGATTGCCATCCTGGACTGGAGCCGTTCTGTGGGTTTGGGTTTCAGCAAGATGGTCAGCCTGGGTAACAAAGGAGACCTCTCGGAAATAGATTTCATTGCTGAGGCTGCAGCTGACCCTTATACCCGTGTAATTGCCTGTTACCTGGAAGATGTGGCCGATGGTCCCCGTTTCCTGGAAGTGGTTCGTGAGGCCACGCGCAAAAAGCCGGTAATTATTCTCAAATCCGGCACCAGCCAGGCCGGCGCCCAGGCTGCCTCTTCGCACACCGGGGCATTGGCCGGCAGTGACCTGGCTTATGACACGGCCTTCCGCCAGTGCGGGGTAATCCGTGCCCGGTCCATGACCGAATTGTTTGAACTGGCCATTGCCTTCTCCCGTTGCCCGGTTCCGGCCGGCAGAAGAGTGGCCATTGTAACCAACTCCGGAGGTCCGGGCATTGTAGCTACGGACAATGTGGAAGCCAGATCCCTGACCATGGCCAGGTTTACCAAAGAAACAATTGAGGAATTGCGCGGTGGACTGCCCGCCGAGGCCGCCCTGTATAACCCGGTGGACGTTCTGGGTGACGCCAGGGCCGACCGTTACCGTTTTGCCCTGGAAAGGGTCCTTGCCGATCCCAACGTGGACAGCGTGGTGGTTTTAATGTGTCCCACTGCCGTGGCCCAGCCTCTGGAAACCACCCGGGCTGTAATTGAGCTGCAAAAGAAATATCCCCACAAGCCCGTGATGGGAGTTTATCTGGGTGGCGAGTCCATGGCTGAAGGTGCCCGGGTTATGTCGGAGGCGGGTTTGCCCTGTTATACTTTCCCGGAACCGGCAATTGCGGCTATTGATGGACTGGTCAGGTACGCTAAGTTCCGCAGCGCCCCTGCCGGGGGAAATGATCTGGATTACCCGGACGTGGATAAAAAAGCGGTTAAAGCTGTTTTTTACGATGCTTTGCGTGATAACCGCCTGGTACTGCTGGGAAATGAAGCGGCAGCTGTTGCCAGGGCCTACGGTATTCCGGCTGCTCCCATATCCCTGGCCACCACTCCCGAGGAGGCGGTGGAAGAAGCTGAAAAAATGGGCTACCCGGTGGTCCTGAAAGTGGCTTCTCCCAAGATCCTGCACAAAACCGACGTGGGCGGCGTAAAAGTCGGCCTTGATTCTCCGGAAGCAGTTCGCAGGGCGTTTATTGAAATAATGGAAAATGTTCATCGCTTACTGCCCCAGGCGGTGGTTTACGGTATAGAGGTACAGAAAATGATGCCAAAGGGTGTGGAGCTGATCATCGGGATGACCCGGGATGTTCAGTTTGGCCCCATGATTGCCTGCGGCCTGGGTGGTATTTACGTTAACCTGCTAAAAGATGTTTCCTTCCGCCTGGCCCAGGGCCTCACCCGGCAGGAGATCGAAAATATGCTTTCCGAAACCAAGGCCTTCACCCTCCTGCGGGGTTACCGGGGCGAAAAGCCGGCCGACCTGCCGGCGCTGGTGGAAGCAATTGGCCGTACGGCCCGGCTTGTGCTGGACTTCCCGGAAATTAACGAAATAGATATAAACCCCGTATTCGTTTACAACCAGGGCTTAAGTGCCCTCGATATTAAAATTACCATATCGTGAGGTGTTGAATTGATGAGGAATTTATACATTATGGGCACTCCAGCCAGCGGTAAAACGGCCCTGGCCCTGGGCCTGGCGCAGAAGCTGCAAAAAGAGGGGTTCCGGGTGGCATATTTCAAGCCCATTGGCAGCCCTTCCCGGGGACCGGAACGGGTTGACGAGGATGCTGTTTTGATGCGGGAAGTGCTGGGAATGGATGCGCCCCTGGAATTTATGGTTCCCCGGGTTATCGGGCCCTCATACCTGTCCGGGGTAGGTTGCAAGGACGCCCTCTCCAGTGTTATGGAAGCCTACGAGCGTATTTCGGAAGGGGCGGATGTGGTAATCATCGGGGGGGCAATATATCCTTACGCTTACGCCGCCTGCGGTCTGGATGACATTACCCTGGCTAAAAAGCTGAACGCCCGGGTATTGATGGTGTTGAACATCCAGAATGATTTCAGCCTTGACCGGGCCCTGTTTTATAATCGCAGCGTGACTGCGGCGGGGGTAAATTTGCTGGGCGACATTTTCAATAACATTCCCCGTCCCCTCCTGGCCAAGACAGAAGGTGTCTACCGGCCCATTCTGGAGGAAAACGGTTACCGGACTCTGGGCGTAATTCCGCGCCGTTCGGAAATTGCTTCCCCTACCGTAGAAGAATTTTATGAAGTGCTGGGAGGGGAAATTCTGGCCGGCAGCACGAACCTCAACCGCCTGGTGGAAGATGTAGTGGTTGGTGCCATGACTGCCGAGAGCGCTTTGAGTTATTTCCGCCGCACTGCCGATAAGGCGGTAATATTGGGAGGCGACCGGGCGGATGTTGCCCTGGCTGCCCTGGAGACCAGTACCTCGGTGCTCATCCTCACCGGCGGGCTCTATCCCGATGTTAAGGTTATTGCCCGGGCTCAGGAAAAAGGGGTACCCCTGATCCTGGTTCATTACGATACCTACACCACCGTTGAAAAGATTAATCATGTGTCCCGCCGCTTGAGGCCCGGTGATGTTACCGGAATTAAAGTTGCCCTGGAAAACGTGGAACAGTACTGCCAGTGGGAGGCCATTTTGGAAGCGTTAAAATAGTCAGCCAGCATGTTTGCCGCCGGTATAACCCGGCGGTATTTTTTTGCCGCTGCCGGGTGACCTGCCCAGGCCTTTGCCTTGACAAAGAAGCAGGGCCCCTATATAATTGAGTTTGTTAAATTAAGGGGTGTAAAGATATGCGTATTGATGTGGCAGATTTGAAAAAGAGCCCCGGGGAAAGTATAGAGGTGGAACTTTCTTCTCACCTGCCCGATTTAGAATTTCAGGGGGAGAAATTAAGTTTTGATGGCCCTGCCCGGGTTTTTGCGGAGATAAGTAATACCGGCAGGGCACTTATAGTGAAGGGAAAAGTGACAGGTGCTTTGAAAGTTCGTTGCGGCCGCTGCCTGGAGCCTTTTTCCCTGCCGCTGGAAGTCCAGTTGAGCGAGGTATATTATCCTGCGGATGATGAAGACTTTCCTGCGGTGGATCCATCAGCAGAGGAAGCCCAGGATTGGATACCTTTTTCCGGCAATGTTCTTGATATTACACCGGAAGTTTTGAAAAGTATTTTACTGGAAATGCCCATGCGTTTTTTGTGCCGGGAGGAGTGTCGCGGCCTATGTTCCTTCTGCGGTCAGAACCTGAACAGGGCATCCTGTACCTGTGAAAGGGAAGAAATAGATCCGCGTTTGAGTGTGCTCAAGGAAATATTTAAAAATTGAAGAATAGTTTTTGATTAAAGGGGGTTAGAAGGAAATGGGCGTTCCCAAAAGGAAAACTTCCAAACGCCGGGCCAGAATGCGGCGGGCTCACTGGAAGATAGAGGCTCCAGGGCTGGTGCGTTGCTCCCAGTGTCATGCTCTAATCCTGCCCCACCGGGTTTGCCCGGAATGCGGTTATTACAAAGCTAAGGAAGTGGTAAAAGTTCAGTAGAAAAGAAATTATTATTGTTGGGGTAGTTTTGCCCGGGTAGTTTCCGGTAAGGCCGATAAACCTGTCTGCCTTACCGGAAAATTTTTTGCCCCGAAGAAGTTGCTTTTTTCTGGTAACCCCGTTATACTTATTTTAGTACCAGGTGCTAAAAATGGTGATGGGGCAATGGCCAGAAGTCATGCAGGAAAACTGAGCCGGCAGCAGCTGGTGGCCCGTTACCTGAGCGGAAATCCTTTCCTTACCGATGAGGACCTGGCCGCCATCCTGGGGGTCAGCGTGCAGACCATACGGCTGGATCGCACTGAGTTACATATTCCGGAGAAGCGGGAGCGGTTGGAGCAGGTGGCCCGGGGTGTTTACGGCCAGCTCCGGGCCCTGTCTGAGGCCGATCTGGTGGGTGAACTGGTGGAGCTGAACATGGGCCGCTCGGGAGTTTCCATATTAACCATTACCGAAGAAATGACCTTCAGGCACACCCGCGTGGCCCGGGGGCATTATTTATTTGCCCAGGCCAACTCCCTGGCAGTGGCTTTATGTGATGCTGAAGTGGCCCTGACCGGTACTACCAAGGTAAGTTTCCGCCGTCCGGTATTCTGCGGGGAAAAGGTGGTGGCCAGAGCGTTTGTCAGGCGCAAAAAGGGCAATAAATATATGGTAAGGGTTGCCTCAAGGGTTAATAATGAAACAGTACTGGAAGGAAAATTTCTTATTTTCGCCATAGCAGAGGAGGTCTGGCGGCAGTGAAGATTGCCGTTGATGCCATGGGCGGCGACCATGCGCCGGGAGAAATAGTACGGGGGGCAGTGGAAGCGGCCAGGGAATACCGCCAGAAGATCATCCTGGTGGGGGATCAGGAGAAAATTATGCTCGAGCTGGGCCAATCACCTCCGGAGCAAATTGAAGTGTTTCATGCGCCGGAAGTTATAGCCATGGGGGAGCATCCAGCTGTTGCTGTCCGGAAAAAGAAACAATCTTCTATAGTTCAGGCTGTCAGGCTGGTCAGGGAAGGAGAGGCTATGGCTGTGGTTTCTGCCGGCAGCACGGGGGCGGCCATGGCAGCTTCCCTTTTGGGGCTCGGGCGTATTCAGGGGATTGACCGCCCGGCAATTGCCAGCATTTTACCCCGAAACGGGGGGGCAACCCTCCTCATCGATGCCGGGGCCAATGTGGATTGCAAACCCCAGCATTTATTGCAATTTGCCATTATGGGATCCCTTTATGCTGAAAAAATCCTGGGTATCCCCAGCCCGCGGGTTGGTCTTTTGAATGTGGGGGAGGAAGAAACCAAGGGCAATGAACTTACTCTGGCTGCTTTCCCCCTGCTGCGCCAGGCAGAGAACATTAATTTTACTGGTAACGTGGAGGGGCGGGACATTTTTGCCGGTACAGTGGATGTAGTGGTCTGTGATGGTTTTGTGGGTAACATTGTTTTAAAAGCCGGGGAAGGACTGGCCATCGCTTTACTAAAGATGATCAAGGAAGAGGTTACCCGGAGCTGGCTGGCCAAAATGGGAACTGCCCTGGCCACTTCCGCTTTCAGGTGTTTTGAAAAACGTATCGATTACGCGGAGTACGGCGGGGCACCTCTTCTGGGAGTTAATGGTGTATCTATTATTTGCCACGGCAGTTCGACCGCCCGGGCAATTAAAAACGCCATTAAAAGGGCCAGGGAGGCAGTGGAAGCCGGATTGGTCGACGCCATAAAGAGCAACGTTGAAAATACTGCCGAAGTACAGAAAGTAGGGATTAATTAATGCCCAAGCAGGTTGTGCCCGTGGGAATTTGGAGTACAGGTATTTATGTGCCCGAGCGCATACTTACCAACGCGGATCTGGAGCGCATGGTGGATACCAGTGACGAGTGGATCCGCACCCGTACGGGCATCCGGACACGCCACATCGCTGCGGAACATGAAGCGGCTTCCGATCTGGCCATTCAGGCTGCCCGCCGGGCCCTGGAGGATGCCGGGGTGGATGCGGAGGAAATCGATCTGATAATCGTGGCCACCAACAGCCCGGACATGCTGTTTCCGGCCACAGCCTGCCTGGTACAGCATGCCCTGGGGGCGAGAGAAGCCGGTGCCTTTGACGTTCAGGCGGGCTGTACCGGCTTTATATACGCCCTGGCCTGTGGCAGTCAGTTTGTAGCCTCGGGAACGGCCAGAACTGTCCTGGTAATTGGTACGGAAGTGCTGAGCCGGCTGGTTAACTGGAAGGACCGCAATACATGCGTTCTTTTTGGTGACGGAGCCGGGGCAGTGATTCTCGGTCCGGTACCGGAAGGTTACGGTATTCTGGCCACCCGTTTGGGTGCGGAAGGAAGCGGGGGGCACCTTTTATCCCTGCCGGCAGGTCTTTCCCGTTACCCCGCGTCGGAGGAAACCCTGGCCAAAAACCAGCATTTTATACATATGAACGGCCGGGAAGTTTTTAAATTTGCTGTAAGGGTGATGGAAGAGGGCTGCCGGGAGGTCTTACAGGCAGCCGGTCTGGGGCTGAAAGAGCTGGATTTTTTAATACCTCACCAGGCCAACATCCGCATCATCGAAGCTGCTGCTAAAAGGTTCGACCTGCCTTTAGAACGGGTTTGGATTAATGTGGACCGCTATGGTAATACTTCTGCTGCCTCTATACCTATAGCCCTGCACGAAGCGCTGGTTGCAGGGCGGATTCAAAACGGAAATCATGTGGTGCTGGTGGCTTTTGGGGCAGGCCTTACCTGGGGGGCTGTCCTGATGCGCTGGTATGATCATCGTCGTTAAAAATTGCCAGTAGGTAAGCAAGAAGGGAGACGGATAGCTATTATCCGCACGAAACTTTGCGATTTGCTGGGAATTGAATATCCTGTTATTCAGGGTGGGATGGCCTGGGTTTCCACTGCTGAACTGGCAGCTGCCGTCAGTGAAGCCGGCGGGCTGGGAATTATTGGTTCTGGACAGGCTCCTCCGGATTGGGTGAGGGATCAGGTGCGCCTGGCCCGGAAATTGACGTCCAAACCCTTCGGGGTTAATGTTATGTTGCGCTCGCCTTTCGTAGACGAAGTGATGCAGGTGCTTCTGGAAGAACGGGTTCCGGTAATTACCACCGGGGCGGGTAACCCCGGAAAATACCTGCCCGACCTTAAAAAAGCAGGTATCCGCGTAATTCCGGTGGTGGCTTCGGTTGCCCTGGCCCGGCGCCTGGCCAGAAGCGGGGTTGATGCCCTTATTGCCGAGGGCATGGAGAGCGGCGGCCATGTAGGGGAACTCTGCACATTGCCCCTGGTTCCGCAGGTTGTAGATGCGGTGGATATTCCCGTTATTGCCGCTGGTGGCATTTATGATGGCCGGGGCCTGGCTGCTGCCCTTATGCTGGGCGCCCAGGGTGTCCAGATGGGAACCCGATTCATGTGCGCGGCGGAGTGTACCATCCACCCGGCCGTAAAAGAAATGGTGATTAAGGCCAGGGACCGGGATACGGTGGTTACCGGACGGCCCACCGGCCATCCGGTGCGGGTTTTACGCAATAAGCTGAGCAGGCAGTTTGAAGAGCTGGAGAGCCGCTGTGCCCCGCCGGAAGAAATGGAGAAGCTGGGCGTGGGGAAGCTGCGGGCAGCCATGGTTGAAGGGGATGTGGTATATGGATCGGTAATGGCCGGGCAGGTTTCGGCCATGGTCAAGGAAATTCAACCCGCCCGGGAGATTGTAATGGACGTGGTACGGGGTGCGGCTGAGCTGCTGTCTTCAGCTTCCCGCTGGGTGGTGACCGGGAAGTGAAACTGGCTTTCATCTTTCCCGGCCAGGGCTCGCAATATGCTGGAATGGGCCGTCAGCTTTATGAATGCTACCCGGCTGCGCGGCAAATCTTTGCGGAAGCTGATGCTTCTTTAGGTTTTACTTTAAGCCGCCTGTGCTTTGATGGACCGGCGGAGGAGCTCCAGCATACGGTGAACGCCCAGCCTGCCATCCTTACGGTAAGTGTAGCCTGCTTACGGGTACTGCAGGAAAAGGGAGTGGTACCGGATGTGGTAGCCGGTCACAGCCTGGGGGAATACAGCGCGCTGGTAGCGGCGGAGGCCATGAACTTTGCCGAGGCGGTAAAAATTGTACGCAAGCGGGGCCAGTTTATGCAGGAGGCAGTACCTCTGGGGACAGGGGGTATGGCTGCCGTTCTGGGCCTGGAGGTCCCCACGGTTCAGGAAATCTGCCAGCGGGCATCCGGTTCGGGGGTGGTTGAAGCGGTTAACCTCAACTGTCCGGGGCAGGTGGTTATAGCCGGGGAGATGCAGGCTCTGGAACTTGCCTGCAGGCTGGCCAGGGAAGCAGGAGCCCGGCGATGTGTCCCCTTGGCTGTGAGCGCTCCTTTCCATTCCAGCTTAATGCGCCCGGCTGGAGAGAAGCTGGCCCGGGAGCTGGAAAGGGTAACCATTGCCGATCCCCGAATTCCGGTGGTAGCCAATGTCACCGCTGATTACGTAACATCCGGGGAGGAAGTTAAAAAACTTCTGGTGCAGCAGGTATACAACCCCGTGCGGTGGGAGGAAAGCATGCGGCGTCTTATTGCCGACGGCGTGCAGGCTTTTGTTGAAGTGGGTCCCGGGACGGTATTATGTGGCCTTTTGCGTAAAATTAACCGTCAGGTCAGGTGCTGGTCAGTTCAGGATCCGGAATCCCTGGAAAAAGTCCTTGCATGCCTTAAGGAGGTTGGCTAAAATGTTACTTGACGGTAAAAAGGCCATTGTTACCGGTGCTTCCCGGGGGATTGGCCGGGCTATTGCCCTGGCTCTGGCCCGGGCCGGGGCGGATGTGGTGGTAAATTACAATGGCCAGGCTGCTGCGGCAGAGGAAGTTGCTGCCCGCATACGTGAAATGGGAAGGCAGGCGGTAACATGCCGGGCGGATGTTTCCATACCTGCTGAAGCGGTAAAACTGGTAAATGTGGCCGTTGAGCAGCTGGGAGCAGTACATATCCTGGTAAATAATGCGGGTATCACCCGGGATAACCTGGTGATGCGTCTGGCTGAGGAAGATTGGGACCGGGTGCTGGAGGTAAATTTAAAAGGTGCGTTCAACACCATAAAGGCAGCTTCCCGGTTGATGTTAAAAGCACGCTGGGGACGAATCATAAACATCAGTTCGATAGTCGGCATCACGGGTAACGCTGGCCAGGCCAGTTATGCCGCCAGCAAGGCAGGGCTTATAGGTTTGACCAAAGCGGTAGCCAGGGAACTGGGCTCGCGGAACATCACCGTTAATGCGGTGGCACCGGGGTTTATTCTGACGGATATGACTGCTTCTCTCCCGGAAAACGTAAAAGAAAAAATGCTTGGCCAGGTTGCCCTGGGTCGTTTCGGGCAACCGGAAGAAGTGGCGGCGGTGGTTGTTTTCCTGGCCAGTGAGGGTGCGGGATATATTACGGGGCAAACCATTGTGGTTGACGGAGGTCTAACCATGTAGGCCTGACACATAAAGTTTGTGTAGAGTGGTAGTGGAAGGGGGTGAGACATTTGTCCGTTTTTGAGAAGGTTAAAGCCATCATTGTAGAGCAACTGGGTGTGGATGAATCCGAAGTGACCATGGAAGCATCCTTTATTGAAGATTTGGGGGCTGACTCCCTGGATATTGTGGAACTGGTGATGGCTCTGGAAGAGGAGTTTGACCTGACCATACCCGATGAGGATGCAGAGAAAATCCGCACCGTGGGTGAGGCCGTTCGATATATTCAGGAGCATTTATAAATTAATATTCAAGGTCCCGCGTCCAGCGCGGGACTTTTTGAAATGCTTTCAGGTACTGCTTAAGGAGGTAAGGTTTTGTCCAATAGAGTTGTGGTTACCGGCCTGGGGATAATATCTCCAGTAGGTATTGGTATCGAAACTTTTTGGGCCAATATCACAGCGGGGAAAAGCGGTGTGGGGGCCATTACCCGTTTTGATGCCAGTGCCTATGATACCCGTTTTGCTGCAGAAGTAAAGGATTTTGAACCAACCCGGTTCATGGATAAAAAAGAAGCCCGCCGGATGGACCGCTTTACCCAGTTTGCCCTGGCTGCTACCAGTATGGCTCTGGAGGATGCTAACCTGAACCTCGAAGAGGTTGACAGGGACCGGGTGGGCGTTATCCTGGGTTCGGGCATCGGCGGTATAGAGACCCTGGAGGAGCAGCACCGGGTTCTTTTAAAACGGGGCCCGGGGCGGGTGAGCCCTTTCTTCATTCCCATGATGATTGCCAACATGGGAGCAGGGCAGATTGCTATTACCCACCAGCTGCGGGGGTGTAATTTAACCGTTACCAGCGCCTGTGCATCCAGTAGCCATGCTGTGGGCGATGCTTTCCGCCTGCTCCAGTGGGGCTATGCGGACGTGATGATCACCGGCGGCAGTGAGGCCCCCATTACTCCTCTGGCAGTGGCAGGCTTTTCAGCCATGAAGGCCCTTTCCACCCGCAATGAGCAACCGGAGAAGGCCAGCCGGCCTTTTGATGCCGGCCGGGATGGCTTCGTCATTGGTGAGGGAGCGGCTATTCTGGTTCTGGAAACCCTGGAGCATGCCCGCCGACGGAACGCCCGCATTTATGCCGAGGTAGCCGGGTACGGGACCAGCTGCGATGCCTACCACATTACGGCACCCGATCCAGAGGGTAGCGGGGCATCATTGTCCATGGAGCTGGCCCTTAAGGATGCCGGTCTTCCGCCGGAAAAGGTTGATTACATCAATGCTCACGGCACTTCCACTCCACTTGGCGACCGGCTGGAAACGGTGGCCATTAAGCGTGTTTTTGGTGAGCATGCTTATCGCCTGGCCGTCAGTTCCACCAAATCCATGACCGGTCACCTGCTGGGAGCAGCAGGGGGGCTGGAGGCGGTTGTCTGTGTGCTGGCTCTTTACCACGGAATAATTCCTCCTACCATTAATTATGAGGAGCCGGATCCGGAGTGCGACCTGGACTATGTGCCGAACCAGGCCCGCAAGGCGCCTGTGGAGGTGGCCCTGAGTAATTCCTTTGGTTTTGGAGGCCATAACGCTACCCTTATATTCCGCAAGTTTTAAGGGTAAAATGGTGATAAAATGGCTCATAATCAGGAAAGAATAAAAGTTTTAAAGGAAAGATTGGGGTTTAACTGGCAAAATGAAGACCTTTTGCACCTGGCCCTGACCCACAGCTCCTATGCCTACGAAAAGAATTGCCGGGGGCAGGAAAATAACCAGCGTTTGGAGTTTCTCGGCGATGCAGTGCTGGAGCTGGTGGTAAGCGATTATCTTTACCGCACCTATCCCGGGCATACCGAGGGGGAATTGACCAGGCTGCGGGCGGCAATAGTCTGCGAACCTTCCCTGGCCCGCATTGCCCGGAATCTGGAGCTGGGTTTCAGCCTTTACATGGGCCGCGGGGAAGAACGTTCGGGGGGCCGTGAACGTCCCTCCATCCTGGCCGATGCCTTTGAAGCCCTTCTGGGGGCCATTTATCTGGATCAGGGGCTGGAGGTAGCCAGAAAGGTTGCCCTGAAATTCCTGGAACCGGTTATTAATGATGTTCTGGAAGGTCGTATGGAACGGGATTATAAGACAGAACTGCAGGAAATCCTGCAGGAAGAAGGTGTGGTGGACATTAACTATACCATCTTACATGAAGAAGGGCCCGATCATCACAAAACGTTTACTGCTGCGGTGTATTTTCAAGGCCGGGAAATGGGCCGGGGGCAGGGACGTTCAAAAAAAGAGGCGGAGCAACAGGCTGCTTGCCAGGCGCTGGCCAGGCTGGGATATCTCCAGGGGTAGGGGTAACAGGAGGTTTTCTTGATTATGGGATTTTTCAACCGGCTGAAGGAGAGCTTAAGTAAAACCCGTCAGGGCCTGGTAGAAAAAATAGAAAACCTGATCACGGGGCGTCAGGTTATTGATGAAAGCCTCTATGAAGAACTGGAAGAGGCACTGATCGGGGCCGACGTGGGGGTGGAAACGTCGCTGGAGTTAATGGAAACCCTGCGCCGGCGGGTTAAGGAGCAGAAATTGAGAGATCCCGCCCGGTTGAAGCCTCTTTTACAGGAACTTATCACAGACGAACTGGGTACGGAGGAAACTTGCCTTACCCGGGGTGGTCCCCCGACGGTAATCCTGGTGGTAGGAGTAAATGGTGTGGGTAAGACTACAACCATCGGCAAGCTGGCCCATTACTACAAATCCCGGGGTGAGCGGGTGCTGCTGGGAGCGGCAGATACCTTCCGGGCGGCGGCTATTGATCAGCTGGAGATCTGGGGCCGGCGGGTGGGAGTGGATGTTATCAAACACAGGGAAGGTTCCGATCCGGCGGCCGTGGCCTATGATGCCCTGCAGGCGGCCCGGGCGCGGAAAATGGACATGCTTATTATTGATACTGCCGGCAGGTTGCATACCAAAAGCAACCTTATGGAAGAATTGAAAAAAATCCGCCGGGTGCTGGGACGGGAGTTGCCCGGAGCCCCTCACGAGGTGTTGCTGGTTCTGGATGCCACTACCGGGCAGAATGCCATTTCCCAGGCCCGTCTCTTTAGTGAGGCTACCGGTGTTACGGGTATTGTCCTTACTAAACTGGATGGCACTGCTAAGGGCGGGGTAATTATAGGTATTCGCCGGATACTAAACATACCGGTTAAATTTATAGGCATTGGTGAAGGAGTGGAGGACCTGCAACCCTTTAATCCACAGGAGTTTGCAGCCGCCCTGTTTGATAAATAAAATTATTGGGTGGGATGGGTGGCGGTTTCCCCTTCAGGTGACAAGGGGTAGCTGCCACCCCAATTTTTTATGTCCCGGGGCGGATTTTTTGCTTTAATTGTTGCAGGAAGTTAAGCAATCCCGTACCGTATTGCAGGACGTCAATGTTGGTGTTGTAAATGAGCTGCTTTATCCCGGGGGCGGTAATCATCTTAACCAGCCTGTCAAAATCTTCATTATTCATGTTATTAAGCATCTGGCGCAGGATGACCAGGCGGGTGATTTTACAGCGCAAATCGCGGGTCAGTTCGGTATAGGATTTCCCCCGGGCCAGGGCCTGGCCGGCATAAACCCCGCTTCTGATGGCGGCCATGACGCCGAATCCCAAAAATGGTTCCATAAAGCCCCCGGCATTGCCCACCAGCAGGACGTTCCCCACCTGCGGCGGGTAGCAGTAACCGCTGGAATGCTGGACAGAAAAATTGTCCAGCACCTGGTAATCAAGCTTTTCCATTTCCCAGAACAAGCGCCATTTTTCTTCAATTTCATCTGCGTTGCTGTTATTAACAATCAAAATCAGCGAGGCGCGGCGAGTGCTGAAAGGGGTCAGGTAAGCATAAGTTTGCCGCGCGTATGCAGTGTTCATCCACATGTGCAGGGTATGGGGATCGAAGTTACCCAGTACCACCGCTCCCCGCACCCAGGTTTGTAAGAAATCCTGCCAGCAACCAAGAGTACGCGCCACCATTGGCGTGCCATCGGCTACCACCACATAATCGTAGTGTTGTGCCAGTTCCTGCCAGCGGGCATGGTGGTTGAAGTACACCGGCGTTTTCAAGAGGGAATAGAGCTGGCTTTCTGTGGAATTCTCATCCTGTCCTCGCTGGAGGAAATAACCCAGGTGCCCGGTAACAGTACGGGTGACCCCGGGCATGTGCATGATTACTTTTTTCCAGGGGGCCAGGGGCCTGATGGGCAGGTGTAGCTGTTTTTTCAGGAAATCCAACTGGTCTTTAATGGGCCGGGACATCAGTTGCAGGATACCGCCTACATGGCTGAAGGTTTCTCCGGGGCGGGATCTTTGCTCAAATATGGCCGGGATGATGCCATGGCGCTCCAGTTCCAGGGCGCAGGCCAGGCCGGAAATGCCAGCACCGATAATGGCAATGCGGGGTGAGGAGCGAGCCATCCCTATTCCTCCCTGTACTGAGGTTCGGCAATTGTATACCTGGAGCGATTTTCCTTGCACTCCAGGGGATGTATATCCCCCCTTTCTTTTATACACAATATGGAAAAAAGGGGGTGAGGCTGGTGCAGCAGGATGGGAGGGGCAATCTGATTGAAAAGGGACGGGTTTCCTCCCGCCAGATGGCCATGCTGCTCTTTACCCTGATCATTTCCACTGTCGATGTTTACCTGCCGGCAGTGGTGGCCGGTGTGGCCGGGCGGGATGCCTGGATAGCCGTGTTCCTGGCGGTGATCTATGCCCTGGTTATCTGGGCGGTGGCCATAACTCTGGCCTCCCGCTTTCCCCACCAGACGATAATCCATTACAGCAGGGAAATTCTAGGGCCTTTCCTGGGCGGTCTCATTGGAATGTTGCTGCTGGTTTATTTCTTTTTTATCGGGGCCTCCATCGTCCGCATTCTGGTTGAAATTATGAAATCTTCTTTTATGCCCCGCACCCCTCTGGTTATTTTTGCCGCCAGCGTTGTACTGGTAGCCTGCTATGCCCTGTTTGGCGGGCTTGAGGTTATAGCCCGGGTCAATGGGATTTTGCTCCCGCTGGGGATCGCTGCCCTTTTATTTGTCGGCCTGGGCTCTTTACCCCAGGTTGATTTTGGCCAATATCTTCCCGTACTGGAAAAAGGCCTGGGGCCGGTCAACTGGGGAGGTGTCATTTTAACTTCTACCATTGCTGAAATTATCATTATATTGATACTTTACCCTTATTTACAGGACCGGAATCGGGTCGGGGTAAGTGGCCTGTGGGCGCTTATGGGGTTGGGAGCGGCCATGCTGATCGGTGTACTGGCCATTGGCCTTTTTACCGCAGAGGTTACCGCCGCCATGAATTTCCCGGCCCTGGAAATGGTACGGGTTATCAGGCTGGGTCCCCAGAGGACCTATCTGGATATTGTAATCGCGGCTATCTGGGTGGGAGGCATTTTTGTCAAGGTGGCCCTGGTTTACTACGCCGTAGCTCTGGGGTTGGCCCAGTGGCTTGGCCTGCGTAATTACTACTCCCTGGTGGTTCCAGTGGGCATCCTGATGGTGGCCCTATCGGTTATGGCATATCATGGCCTGAGCGATCTCCTTTATACGGAGTTGAAAATTTTCCCCGGATACTCTTTATCCCACGCCCTGCTCATTCCCCTGTTGCTTTTAGTGGTGGCGTGGCTGCGCGGGTTGCGGGCGAAAGGTTAGCCTGTCAAACCAGGTCAGGGCGGCCTGAATTGTGGGAATTACATCCAGGCCGGAGTAGTAGATCAGCTGCTTGATGCCGGGCATTCCCAGGATGCCCACCAGACGGTCCAGGCCGCGGTTGTCCAGTTTGTCCAGTTTGCAACGCAGTTCGTTCAATTGTTCTATTCTCCGGATCAGGGGTCTTATCAATCTTTCGTAATTATCACCCCTTAAAATAGCCCTGGCGGCCAGCACCCCGCTGATCATCCCCGGGAAAAGGCCTAAGCCGAGGAGGTTACTGAAAAATCCCCCGCTGTTGCCCACCAGAAGGATGTTGCCCACCCGGTGACCGGTTGCCCGGCCGGTGTGAAATTCCATCTCAGAGGTTTGTACGACAGGATAATGCAGTTTTTTCGATTCCAGAAAGAGTTCCCAGTAATCGTCCATGTCGGCGGGCGTGATGCCCCCTACCATGAGGTATAAACAGGCCCGCCCGGAATCAAAAGGTGCCAGGTAGCCGTAGCCATGTTTGGCGAAGCGGGTGTCCCAGAAAACGTGGAAGGTATGGGGTTCAAATTTCCCCAGTATCAGGGCTCCCCTGATAATTATTCGGGAATGTTCCTGCCACAGGCCCAGCTGGCGGGCGGGTTTGCTGTCCCCGGTGGCAACCACCACCCAATCATATTCCCTGGCCAGAGCCTGCGGGTCAGCAATGGTTTCAAAGATAACGGGACTGGTGAGCCGGGCTGCCAGTTGATTTTCAATAGAAAGGGGCGAGCGACCCCGGTAGAGGAGGTGTCCCAGGCGCGACCGTATAACGGCCCGGTGGCCGGGGCTGTGCATGATAATGGTGCGCAGGGGAGCCAGGGGATGAAGTTGAAGATGATAGCGTCTGGCCAGGTAGGCCAGCTGGTTCTTTACAGGGTGCCACGGCAGGTTTAAAAGTATATCCACCCGTTCCACCGGGTGACCGGTGCGGTGAAACCGCTCGAAGATAACCGGTTTAACGCCCTGGCGTTGCAGTTCCAGGGCACAGGCCAGGCCACTGGGGCCGGCTCCTATGATAGCTACCCGCAATTTTACTCACCCATACCATATTGTTGGTTAAGGCGGGGGATATTATGAGCCGCTGGTGGAACTCATGAAACTCCCGGTTAAGGGGTAAAATATGCAAAAATGCGGGGGGTTAAGAATGCCCTGGTTAATTACCTTTGCCATTAGCTGGCTTATATTTTTGGCCCTGGCCAGAAGGGAGTTCTGGGTATCCCACCTGGCAGGCGGGCTGTCGGCCTGTATTATCCAGCTTGTTACCGATTTTATCGGTCATGACCTGGAGTTATATCAAGTTTCCTCGCCCCTCCTGTCCATTTTTTGTTCTTCGGCTTTCTTTACCTTCGGTCCTGTGTTTACCATGGGGGCTCTGTTCGGGCAGTATCTCCCCGGGGCGCGCTGGTTACAGGGTTTGCATATACTTGTTTTTTCCGGTCTCTTTCTCTTACAGGAACATATGTTCATGCTGGCCGGTGTTCTGGATTATATCAACTGGTACCACCCGGCAAGTTTAATGATAAATTTTATGGTTTTTGTTTTCCTGGCCTGGGTGGTAGAAAGCCAGCGCAAGGGCTGGCGGTAAATACAAACGGTTCTTATGGGGAGGGAAAGGTTTGGATTTATTCACCTTTACAGTTTTCTCGCTGGGAGTGGCCCTGGCGGTTGCTCTCTGGCTGCAGGTGGTCAAGAAGTTGCATTTATGAGAGAAAATTGAACGTTTTCTCTGGTGCAGGTTTAAGAATAGGACGGGGAAGGAGAAGGCATTTCTGTGGCCTGGCTGGTTTTGTTTCTTGTTTCCTTTTTTGTGTCTGTTTTACTCGTGGGGAAAAAAGGCTGGGTTTTACTCTGGCCCATGGGACTGGTTGCCCTGGTGGTTGTTTACGTACTCGATGTTACCCTGATCAGGCTGGGGGCTTTTACTTATAAGTTCGGTCTTCCGGTTCTGGGCGGTTTGCCGCCGCTATATTTTCTGGCCAGCATGTTAAACGGGGTCACGGTGGCCCGGTTTTACCCGACCAGGCGCTGGCTGCGGTTGCCCTACATTATCCTGCTATCTGCAGCGTATTTATTGGTGGAGTGGTTGATGATTATTACCGGAAACTTCATCCATACCAATAACTGGTCGCTCTGGCGGAGTCTGGGTTTAAATGTGACTGGCTTTACTTTATTATTCTGGCTGGGAGAGTGGCTGGGGGTGATCAAGCCGGGGGGGTAGGAAGGGGATTATTAAAGCCGGTAGCGCGGGTTTTTATTGAGTCCGGGTAAAATCCGGCTCGGTGGAAAAGGATTGGCTTCCATGGCGGCAATCGCCCGGTGCAGAGTCAGTACGTGCTGGCTTTCCTCATCCCTTAAACGCGCAAAGAGGTTTCGTGCGATTGGGTTGACGATCATGAGAAATTGTTCGTTGTAAAAATGCTGGCTCCATAGTTTGTCAGTAAGAGCATCATAAAGCAAATCCAGCTTGTTCAACCCTTTTCTTCCCTTCTTCATAAAGTTACCGTTTTTATTGTATGTTTAAGTTTTTCATTTCCTCCTTAAGCAGGGCAATATGGCGGCGGCAGGTGACGGCAAAGCTGCCGAAAAGTTCCTGTAGCTTCTTATCCCGGGAATTGCGGGCCAGAAAGGAATACTTGGCCTGTCGCCGCTGTTCCATTTCAATTGCCTTTTTGAAAGCGTAATTAAGTATTTCCTTTTCGCTGAGGAGAGACAAACAAAACCACCTCAGCTTTATTTTTTACCCTCAGGACCCTGGCTATGCACATTTTTTCCTGTCAGAATTTTCATTAATTCTCTGACCAGTTCATTGCTCACGGTGTAGCAGATTTCCGTTCCCCGGCGCCGTCCTTTAATAATGCCCCGGGATTTAAGAATGCTTAAATGCTGGGAAACGGTGGACTGCGGCAACTCCAGGCATTCGCGGATTTTGGTCACGTTGCATTCGTTTTGCAGCAACCCGTCGACAATGCACAGGCGGACGGGATGGGCCAGGGCTTTTAAAAGTTCAGCCTTTTCTTCATAATCATGGACATTATTCATAATGTCACCTGCTATTTTTATATTTGTATATTACGATTTTAAAGTAGATAAATCCATCTGTCAAATGGCCCCCTGGCTGGCTGTAATTTTGAAAAATTTATCGTCACTAAAGGAAAGTAAGCAGCAAGGGCGAATAGTAGCTAAGGTTAAGATGAAGTCTAGAAATAACCAGGTTGACGTTCTACAGGGAATGGAGGGCTTGAAGATGACCGTGCGTATAGCCATCATTGGCGGGACAGGAGTATACGATCCCAGTATCCTGGATGACGTTCGTCAGAAGAGGCTGGAAACTCCCTTTGGTCCTGTATGGGTTAAAATTGGTAACTACCGGGAGAGGGAGGTGGCCTTTGTAGCCCGCCACGGGGAAGATCACTCAGTACCACCGCACCTTGTCAATTACCGGGCCAATATCTGGGGGCTCAAACAGCTGGGGGTAAAGAGTATCCTGGCTACAGCTGCCGTGGGCTCTTTAAATCCGGAGATGAAACCCTGCCAGCTTGTTTTTGTGGACCAGTTTCTTGATTTTACTAAAAGCCGTCCCCAGACTTTTATAGAGAAAGTCGTGGTTCACCTGGATATGACCGATCCCTACTGCCCGGAATTGCGAGCTACCCTTGCCCGGGCCGCCCGGGAGCTGGGGTTGGAACATCATACCGCGGGCACCTATGTTTGTACCGAGGGGCCGCGTTTCGAAACCCCCGCTGAAATCCGCATGTTCCGCCAGCTGGGAGGAGATATTGTGGGTATGACCAGTGTTCCCGAGGTGGTTCTGGCCCGGGAAGCTGGAATCTGTTATGCAACTATTGCCATGGTGACCAATTTTGCTGCCGGGATTTCGCCCAATCGTCTTTCCCACCAGGAAGTGGTGGAGGTAATGGCTGAAAATACGGCCAACCTGCGCCGTCTGGTTATGCGGGCCATAGAGTTATTGCAGCCGGACCGTA
The DNA here is from genome assembly GCF_000686645.1 of Desulfofundulus thermocisternus DSM 10259. Classification (NCBI taxonomy): domain Bacteria; kingdom Bacillati; phylum Bacillota; class Clostridia; order Eubacteriales; family Peptococcaceae; genus Desulfofundulus; species Desulfofundulus thermocisternus. The sequence goes on along the minus strand of NZ_JMLG01000006.1, from coordinate 112,362 downwards.
CCTGTCTCTGTCACGAAACCCCACTTGATCCTTCTGCCGTGGAATAGGAAGGAGTTGGTACCTTTGGAGACCATGCGCTGGGAAGATGGGGTTTTATTGCTCCTGGATCAAACCAAGTTGCCTGGTACGGTTGAATATATTCAGTGCCGGGACCATGAGACTGTTGCGGAAGCCATCCGCAGCTTGCGGGTGCGGGGAGCACCGGCTATAGGTGCAGCGGCGGCCTATGGGCTGGTGCTGGGGGTTTTGGCGGCCAGACCCCGGAATCGCCAGGAACTCCTTGCCCGTGCCCGGGAGGTGGCTGAAGTTCTGGCTTCTACCCGTCCCACTGCGGTTAACCTTACCTGGGCACTAAACCGACTTTTGCATAAGCTGGAAGCAACCCCCTCTCAGGATACCCGGGAATTAACGGAGCTTTTAATAAATGAAGCCCATGCAATTTATCAGGAAGACCGGGAGGGTAACAAGCGCATCGGGCGTTACGGCCAGGAACTGGTTCCTCCCGGGGCGAGGATTCTAACCCATTGCAATGCCGGAGCTTTAGCTACGGCCGGTTATGGTACTGCCCTGGGGGTAATCCGGGCTGCTCAGGAAGCAGGGAAGCGGGTCAGTGTATATGCCAGTGAAACCAGGCCCCTTTTGCAGGGTGCACGTTTGACTGCCTGGGAGTTGCTCCAGGAAAATATACCCGTTACCCTTATTACTGATAATATGGCCGCTTATTTAATGGCCCGGGGGATGGTAGATCTGGTGGTGGTGGGGGCAGATCGCATTGCGTCCAACGGGGATGTGGCGAACAAGATCGGTACTTATGGCCTTGCTGTCCTGGCCAGAGAACACGGCGTGCCCTTTTATGTTGCGGCACCCCTGTCCACCATAGACCTTTCCCTGGACAGCGGGAAGGATATTCCCATTGAAGAGCGGCGGCCGGAAGAGGTGACCCACCTGGCCGGGATACCGGTAGCTCCCCGGGGAATCAAGGTCTGGAACCCTGCCTTTGATATCACTCCGGCCCGGCTGATAACAGCCATTATTACAGATCAAGGGGTGGCCAGACCGCCCTACAGGGAAAGCCTGGCCGGGCTTTTCAAAGCCTGAGCCGATGAGAACATCAGCAGGTATTTTAGCGGGAGGAGAGCAATAAAAATGCAGGAATATCTTATTCGGGATATCAACCTGGCACCCGGGGGCAGGCTGAAAATTGACTGGGTACGGGTTCATATGCCGGTTCTCAATGTTATCAGGGAAGAGTTTGAAAGAACACGTCCTTTTGCCGGGGTAAGGGTGGCCATGAGTATTCACCTGGAGGCCAAAACAGCTTATCTGGCCGAAGTTCTTAAAGCAGGTGGAGCGGAAGTGGCCATCTCCGGCTCCAACCCCCTGTCAACCCAGGACGACGTAGCTGCAGCTCTGGCTGCAGAAGGCATTCACGTCTACGCCTGGCATGGGGCGACCGGTGAAGAATATGTGGAACACCTGGTTAAAGTTCTGGAAATCCGTCCCCACGTGGTTATCGATGACGGGGGTGATCTGGTTCACCTGCTGCATACCCGTTGCCGTGAACTGGCCGGGGAAGTGGTTGGGGGATGCGAGGAAACTACAACCGGAGTTTCCCGCCTGAAGGCGATGGAACAGGAGGGCCGGTTGCTTTTTCCCATGATTGCCGTCAACGATGCCCGCTGCAAATTCCTTTTTGATAACCGTTACGGGACGGGAGAATCGGTTTGGGCCGGTATCATGCGTACCACGAACTTGCTGGTGGCAGGCAAGACCGTGGTGGTTGTGGGTTACGGATGGTGCGGTAAAGGGGTGGCCAGGCGTGCCGCAGGACTGGGGGCAAAGGTGGTTGTCTGTGAGGTGGACCCGGTCAGGGCTCTGGAGGCATACATGGACGGTTACCTGGTGATGAAAAGCGAACAGGCTGCTGAAGTGGGAGATATTTTCATCACCGTTACCGGCTGCCGTGATGTTTTGAGGAGCAGGCATTTCCGGCGGATGAAAGATGGAGCCATCCTGGCCAATGCCGGTCATTTTGATGTGGAAATTAACAAACCTGAGCTGGCAGGAATAGCGGTTTCCCGCCGGCTTGTCCGGCAAAATATAGAAGAATTTACCCTGCCGGACGGGCGACGTATATATCTCCTGGGGGAAGGCCGGCTGGTGAATCTGGCTGCCGGGGACGGTCACCCGGCGGAAATCATGGATATGTCCTTTGCCCTGCAGGCTCTTTCCGCCCGTTATATCCGGGAGAACGGGAATTGTTTGAAGCCCGGGGTGCATTTGGTGCCGCCTGAACTGGACCGGCGGGTGGCGGAGATAAAATTATCTTCCTTGGGCGTTGAAATCGATCAGCTGACACCGGATCAAAAGGCCTACCTTCAGAGCTGGCAGACAGGATGATGGGAGGATGGGGAATTTATGACGGTGGCAGTGGAGAAATATAAAGAGCAGGTCTACAAAATGAGCCTGCGGATGGCTACCAGCGGTCTGGTGACAGGGAGCTGGGGTAATATTTCTGCCCGGGTGCCCAGGGAGGAACTGGTGGTGATCACACCCAGCGGTATACCCTATGCTAACCTGCAGGCCCGGGATATGGTGGTGCTGGATCTGGACGGCCGGGTGGTGGAGGGAGAGAAACGTCCCTCTACGGAATTTATGTTACACCTGGCCATATACCATGCCCGCCCTGATGTTTATGCTGTAATGCATACCCACAGCGTTTTTGCCAGCGCCCTGGCCGTGGCCCGCAAGCCCATTCCTCCTATCTTAGAAGACCTGGCCCAGACAGTAGGTAATGGCGTGGCTGTGGCCAGCTATGCCCGGGCCGGTACGGAGGAGCTGGCCCGGGCGGCGGTGGAAGCCCTGGGAGACCGGGGAGCGGTGCTCCTGGCCAATCATGGCGTGGTGGGAGTGGGACGCAACCTGGAGGAAGCTTTTATGGTATGCCAAATTGTGGAAAAGTCAGCTAAAGTATACGTTTGGGCTGACCTGGTTGGGCAGCCGGCCATTTTGCCTGCTGAAGAGGTAGAGGCGCTGAGGAGTTCCTACCTTCAAGGCTACAGTCTGGCAATGGTACGTAATTTCTCCCTAAATGAACGGCAATAACCTGTATTTTGCCTGCAGGCTGGAGACCTGTTTAACCACAACGTCTGGAGGAATCAATTATGAAAATAATGATCAGAGGGGCCGCTGTGTTAACCATGGAGCAGGGCAGCGCCCTTATTCCCGACGGTGAAATTATTATTGAGGGACAATACATAACCCATGTGGGTCCTGCGGGGAGCGTTTCCCCGGAACAAAATTTTGACCGGGTAATTGATGCCCGGGGCATGCTGGCCATGCCGGGTTTTGTTAACTGCCATACTCACGCATCCATGACATTACTGCGGGGATATGCCGATGACCTGCCCCTTATGGAATGGCTGCAAAAAAAAATCTGGCCGGTAGAAGAAAGGCTCGAGCCTGAAGATATTTACTGGGGTGCCATGCTTAGCTGCCTGGAGATGATTCGTTCCGGGACCACGACCTTTGCCGACATGTATTTCCATATGGACGAAGTGGCCCGGGCAGTAGAGAAGGCGGGGATGAGGGCCAGCCTGTCCCAGGGCCTGATCGGGCTTTCACCGGGGGCAGGGGAGGCCCTGAGCAACAGCCGCCGTTTTATCCGCGAGTGGCATGGTCAGGCGGAAGGGCGCATTACCACCATGCTGGGACCCCACGCCCCATACACCTGCCCGCCCGATTTTCTGGCCCGGGTTTTGGATATGGCAGATGAGTTGAAGGTGGGTATCCATATCCATATTGCAGAAACCCGGGCTGAAATAGAAGAAATTCAGCAAAAGTACGGTAAAACACCAGTAGCCCTGATGGAACAGGTAGGATTATTTAATTTTCCTGTGCTGGCTGCCCATTGCGTTCATCTTACCGATGAAGATATCCGCATTCTGGTGGCCAGGGGTGCAGGTATAGCTCATAATCCCGAAAGCAATATGAAACTGGCCAGTGGAATTGCCCCGGTAACCCGGCTGCTGGCCGCAGGGGCGCTGGTAGGGCTGGGTACCGATGGAGCAGCCAGTAACAACAACCTGGATATGATGGAAGAAATGCGTTCGGCAGCCTTGCTGCAAAAAGTTGCCACCATGGATCCCATGGCCCTCCCTGCCCAGGATGCCCTGGCCATGGCCACGGTAAACGGTGCCCGGGTACTGGGGTTAAAAGATGTGGGCCCGCTTAAGCCTGGTAATAAGGCGGACATTATTCTGGTCAATCTTGACCGGCCCCACTTTTATCCCCGCCACAACCTGATGGCCCATTTGGTTTATGCAGCCCGGGCATCTGATGTGGAAACGGTAATCATCGATGGCCGGCTGGTGATGGAAAATAGAGAGATCCTTACCCTTGACGAAGAAAGGATTTATTATGAAGTGCAGAAACGCGCGGAGAAACTGGTGGGGGCTGTCAGGAGTTAGTGCCGGATAGGATTCTTTATCGTATTATCAGGCCCCGGTGCGTTTGGGAACTTACAAAGGAATGAAGGTGGCTTTATGGCAGTGGTTAAGCTAACCCGGCGCAGGTATCACCGGGTATTACTCGGTCACCCCTGGGTTTACCGGACCGAGGTGGAAGACATCCAGGGAGATTTCAACCCCGGTGATGTGGTGGAAGTGGTGGACTACCGGGGGCGGTTTGTGGGACGGGGTTACATTAACCCCGCCTCGCAAATTATAGTGCGCCTCCTCACCCGGGAAAAAGGGGAAAAAATCGACCGCGAATTTTTTCGCCGGCGCCTGATGTCGGCCATAGATTACCGCCGGCGGGTGGTCAGGCATAGCAATGCCTGCCGCCTGGTTTTTGCCGAGGCGGATTTTCTGCCGGCGCTAATTGTAGACCGCTTTGGCGACTACCTTTCCCTGCAAACCCTGGCCCTGGGAATTGACCTGTATAAAGAAACCATTGTCGAGCTCCTGGATGAGTTGCTGAATCCCGCTGGCATTTATGAGAGAAACGATGTGTCGGTGCGGGAGCTGGAGGGGCTGCCCCTGAGGACGGGTTTTTTGAAGGGGCCTTTTAATCCTGTAGTGGAAATAGAAGAAAACGGCCTGCGTTTTCTGGTTGACCTGGCCGGGGGACAGAAAACCGGTTACTTTCTGGATCAGCGGGAAAACCGCCTGGCTCTGGAGGGGTTGGCCCGGGATGCCCGGGTGCTGGATTGTTTTTGTCACACCGGTACTTTTTCCGTATATGCCGCCCGCTTTGGGGCCAGGGAGGTACTGGGTATTGACGTGGCAGGTGACGCACTGGAGATGGCCAGGGAAAATGCAGCCCGTAACGGGTTTGACCGGGTCTGCACCTTCCGGGAGGGCAACGCTTTTGACGAGTTGAGAGATCTGGATCGGGCGGGGGAGCGCTTTGACCTGATCATTCTCGACCCGCCAGCTTTTACTAAGTCCAGGGAAGCACTGGAAGGTGCCATCCGTGGCTATAAGGAGATTAACCTGCGGGCCATGAAACTCCTGCCGGCAGGCGGTTTTCTGGTTACCTGCTCGTGTTCCTATCATATGACCGAAAGTCTTTTCATGGAGGTATTGCTGGATGCCGCCCGTGATGTAAAAAGACAGTTGCGCCTGGTGGAAATGCGCCGCCAGGCCAGGGATCACCCCATGCTTCTTGCCTCGCCGGAAACGTATTATTTGAAATGTTTCGTGCTGCAGGTCTTCTGAAAGAGGCCAAAACAGGGAGCAAAAAAATTTTTTTTCAGGGATGGTTGAGTATTCTACCTGGCAAGTGAAATCAAATGGAGGGCTGTTCGCCAGAGGCTGTACGGATACAGCCTCTGGCCGGTATGGCTGTAGCCACACCCTTCACCTGTTTCCTTCCTTTTCTTCTTACTTTACTGTCGTTTTCGGCTGCCCAAAAGTGAAGAACGGGCAGAAGCCAGGATTGCCCGGGCTCTGGACGTGGCGGGGGGACTGGCAACTTTTGAAAAATCGGTCCCGGCATCTCTGGAAAAATTCATATCGTTTTTATCCCTGAAAACTTACTGGTTAATCGTATAAAATGTATGGAAAATAAAAAAGGGAGGGTGATCATTTTGAGGAAAGGAAGCAAATTATTATCCCTGACAGTAGTTGCCATCCTGCTGCTGTCACTTGTCTCAGCAGCGTGGGCAGCGCCCCCAAATGACCTGCCTGACCGGGCGAAAGGTTTTAAGGAGAAAAATACGTGGCAGGAGAAGGAGAAAAATTACAACAAAAGTGTGAAAGTAGAAGCCAGGGAAGTTCAGAGTGAGCAGGAACAAAACAGGCACAGGGAACAGGAAAAATTCAGTGTAAGGGAAAACGTATATGAAAAACGCAGCGTACAAAAACATGTTTATACGGGGATTGAAAATGCCCTTCAGCATGTTAAAAACCCGGTGGCCCGGGCGGCGCTGGAAGCAATTTTGAAAGGGGAAAGTGTTCCTGAAGCGGTTTATAAGGCCAAGGAATCACTTAAGAACTGGAAGAACAACCGGGTTGAAGTTACCCTGGTGGTAGAAGCGTTAAAGGAAGCTCTGGAAGAAGATGAATCCATTGATGATCTTACCCTGAGCGAGTGCTACAAACGTTTGGGAGAATTGCTGATTGATGTGGGAGAAATGCTCAAAGCGCGTGACTTCCTTGAAGAGGCCCTGCTCAACAACCCGGAAGACGAAGATAGCTATATTGTTATAAGCAAAGTTTTTGCTAAAATGAAAGATACAAAGGTAAAGGTTTACGTTAAGGGAACAATGCCCGGGTTTGATGTAACTCCTCGCGTGGAGAAAGGGCGCGTTCTGGTACCCCTTAGGGCGCTGGCGGAAGCCCTGGGTGCTACCGTCGAATATAAAGATAACGCCATCGTTATTAAGCAGGGTGATAACACAGTAACTCTGGTAATTGGCAACAAAAAGGCGCTGGTGGACGGCAGGCCGGTGATGCTCGAGGTTCCGGCGAAAGTCGTTGGCGGGCGTACCCTGGTTCCCCTCCGCTTTATCGGTGAGGGTCTGAAAGCTAAAGTAAATTATTATCCAGAAGGAAAGGTTGTTTCCATATTGGGAAAATAGCCCGGTTAAACAAAGACAGTAATGACGTTGAGAGTGTGTATACGGTAGCGAATTAAAGGGATGTTTTACCCGGTGAACGGGATAAAAAGAGGAGAATGTTTTCCCGGAGCCGCCTGGTAACGGGACCTGGCTGCCCTTTTCCAATGGGGCAGCCGTTTATTTTTACCAGAGGCATTACCAGCATGAGGGAATTGGTCAGGAAGCATTCGTCGGCAGTGACCAGTTCCCGGGGGGAAACGGGGCGCTCCTGGACAATAATACCCAGGCGGTGGCATGTTTCCAGCGCCACCTGTCTCAAGATGCCGGGCAGCAGTCCCTGATCTGGAGAAGGGGTAATCACCCGGTTGTCTTTAACCAGAAAAATGTTGCTTACCGTTCCTTCCGCCACATAACCAGCAGTATTCAAAAAAATTGCTTCATCCCATCCCTTTTCCCGGGCTTCCCTTCTGGCCAGGATATTTTCCAGGTAGTTTAAAGTTTTTAATTTTACCAGGAAGGACTGTTCATTCCGCCTGGTTGATGCCCATCCGGCGCTGAATCCCTTCTTGTAATCCGGAGATTTATAAGGAAAGGCACGGGGGGAAATAACCAGGTTACCAGCTTTTTTGCCGGGTAATGCTCCAGCGGAAAGAGTGATACGGAGAGCCCCTTCAGTTATATTGTTTAATTTTATTATTTGTTTAACCAGTACGTTCAGGCTGGCTAATAAGGGCGGGATGGTAATCCCCAGCGCAGCACACCCATCTGTTAATCGTTTCAGGTGTGCTTCCAGCAAGGCTGGTTGGCCTTCAAGCACCAGGATGGTCTCAAAAAGGCCGTAGCCGTAAAGAAATCCCTGGTCCAGGGCGGAGATTTGGGCCCGGCTTGCCGGCAGAAACTGGCCATTTATACATATTATCGTATGCAAATTTTATCACCCCGGGGAGCTTCTGGCGTTTAGATATGCGCAACTGGCTAATGCCGCTTAACGCCGGTAGTTACGGGAATTTCGTCGTTTAATAAAACTAGCGGATTAATTGATAACCTTTATCTATCACCGGCTTTACGGTCAGGGAAGAAAAAGCCTGCCGGTCGTCCAGACCCAGGGCCCGCACCAGTGCCCGGGCTTTATCCAGCGTCTCCACATATTCCATATAAGGATCGGAGTCAATGGTAATACCGCCTCCGACCTGAAAGTAAATTTGTTCTCCCTTGAATATCAGGGTACGGATTACAATGTTCAAATCGGCATTGCCGTCAAAACCAATATAACCTATGGAACCGGTGTAAATGCCCCGGCGTACAGGTTCCAGTTCCTCAATAATTTCCATGGCCCGGATTTTTGGTGCCCCGCTGATGGAGCCACCGGGAAAGGTTGCCGCCAGCAGATCCACCACATCTTTATCCGCGGCCAGTTCTCCTTCCACCGTGGAAACCAGATGAAATACGGTGGCGTACTCTTCCAGCCTGTAAAGTTCGGGTACGCGCACAGAGCCCGTGCGGCAGACCCGTCCCAGGTCATTACGCTCCATATCCACAATCATTACCAGTTCGGCCCGGTCTTTTTCACTGTTCCATAGCTCATCCCTGAATTTCATATCGCTGGCCGGGTCATTTCCCCTGGGGCGGGTACCTTTTATGGGGCGTGTCTCTACCCGCCTGCCTGTAACTTTAAGAAAGCGTTCCGGGGAAGAGCAGACCAGCTGAAATTCTCCAAAATTAAGGTAGGCCGCCATGGGGGCAGGATTTATCCTTCGCAGTTGTTGGTACAGGGGCCAGGGTTCCACCACCCGGAGGAGGGAGAAACGCTGGGACAGGTTAACTTGAAAGATGTCCCCGGCGGCAATATATTCTCTGGCCCTTTGCACTGTCCGGCAATAACTGGCCTCGTCAAAATGGGCTATAAGAACAGGTACATCCTGTTTACCGGGATGGCTTTTATGGTGATTTACGGTAGTCAATGGCTGCTCGTGGTTTGCACTGGTGGTAAAGATATCCGGTTTTTGCTGCTGCCGGCAGCCGGATAATAAGGTACAGGTCTCAGCCAGCCTGTGTTTTGCCCTCTGCAGGGCTGCTGCAGGTTCGATTTCTGGAAAACCGGTGGAAACAACCCATACTTCCCCTGTTACCCCATCTACCACCGTAACCACGTCGTAAAAGCCCAGGCACAGGTCGGGGGTCTGCAGGTCATCCACGGCCAGGGAGGGTATTTTTTCCAGCAGCCGTCCCAGGTCATAACTGAAATACCCCACTGCACCGCCGCAAAGGGGAAGTGGACAGATACCCTGGGGGAGGCGGAAACGGTTTAAAAGATTTTTAAGCTTTTCCAGCGGGTGGCCGGCCAGGGATTTCATTTTTCCCTGATATTCCAGCCATAAACGTTTTCCCTTTGAACGTAAAACCAGGAAGGGATCTGCTCCCATCAAAGAGTACCGGCCCAGCCCCCGGACGATTATCCCGCTATCCAACAAAAAACTATAAGGGCGGGAGGAAAGGCTCTCAAAGAGAGCCGGAACATCTGCCGTGACCGGCAGTTTTTTTATTAAAGGTAAGTGTACAGGCATAAATAAATCACCTTTTACCGGGACTTGGATAAATTTATAAAATTTTTCAGGAGATTTTTCCCTACCGGTGTTAAAATGGATTCCGGGTGAAACTGGACTCCCTCCACCGGATAGTCCCGGTGCCTTAAACCCATAATTTCCCCCTGAGCAGTCCGGGCGGTAATGGCCAGGCAATCCGGGAGGGTTTCTCTTTCCACCAGCAGGGAGTGATACCGGGCGGCGGAAAAGGGGTTAGGTAACCCCCTGTAGATCCCACTGCCGTCATGGTAGACCAGGGAAGTCTTGCCATGCATGGGCCGTCCGGCCCTTACCACACGCCCGCCGAAGGCCTGACCGATAGCCTGGTGGCCCAGGCATACGCCCAGGATGGGGATGCGTCCGGCAAAGTGTTTGATTGCAGCCAGGGATATTCCTGCTTCATCTGGTGTGCAGGGACCCGGGGAAATTATAATGTGGCTGGGAGAAAGATCTTCCATCTTCTCCAGGGTTACTTGATCGTTACGGAACACCAGCACCTCTTGCCCCAGTTCCTGCAGATATTGAACCAGGTTGTACACGAAGGAGTCGTAGTTATCGATCATTATGATCACTGCACTCCCCCCTTCATCATTTAAAGAACTAATAAAGTCAAATCCGTACCGGAAAAACAAAAAGACCAGCCCACGCTGGTCCTCACCCCAAAATCTCCGAGTCGTCTCAAGCTCCCCCTGGCTCTTCCCTGCTCAGCTCAAACTCAGCTTTCAGTTGTCAAGGTCAGCTTAGCACAGGTAATTAGCGGATGTCAAGATCGTTGTATCCGGTCCGGGTAAGGCTTGCCCGGTACGTGCGGTCATGGTAATATGGGAAGTAAATACGGCTGGAAGGCTTTGACCGTCACTAAAAAATAGCTGCTATTTCAGGGGATTTTAGGCTAAAAATAATTCAAAAAGCGGACTGGAGGTTTTTTGACTTGCGAGCGCTGGTAGTACAAAATGTGGCCATTGAAGGGCCGGGTCTTTTACAGCCGGCCATGGAGAAGGAGGGCTGGCAGCTTGATATACGGGTGATGGATCAACCGGGGACACACTTGCCCGCCTCTTTAGATGGCTATGGCGCCCTGGTAATCCTGGGCGGCCCGATGAACGTCTATGAAGAGGAGTCCTACCCTTATTTAAGGCAAGTTGATCAACTGATTAAAGAAGCAATCCAAAAAAGTTTACCCGTGCTGGGTATCTGTCTTGGCGGTCAGCTGATTGCCAAGGCCCTGGGTGCACCTGTTGTCCGCAACCCGGTTCCGGAGATCGGCTGGTACAAACTCCGGCTTACCGCCGACGGTTTGAAGTCGCCCCTGTTTGCCGGTTTGCCCGCAGAGTTTTTTGTCTTCCAGTGGCACGGCGACACCTTTGCCCTGCCTCCCGGGGTTTCTCACTTGGCTGCCAGCGAGGATTGTATTAACTAGGCCTTTTCTTTAGGGCGGCACATCTTTGCCCTGCAGTTTCATCTGGAGATAAACCCGGAGATAATTAATACCTGGGTTGAAGCTTATGCCGATGAATTAGAAGAATACGGCGGTCCCGGTGCCGCCGGCCGCCTGATGCAGGAGACCGCGGCAATCTGGGAGGAATACCGGCAGGTGGCCGGGCAATTTCTGACTAACTGGATGGCTATTTTGTCGAGGCACTAAAACAGGTGTTTTCAGGTGTAAATATTCAGTAAAACCGCTATGATGAGGATGCGGCGCTGTCCGGAGCGAACGACTTGCGAAGCGCCGGTAACAGCACCCGGTGAAGCGAGGCCGCCGGCTCGGCTCTCGAGGACGCATGATGAACTACCCGGAAGAAGATCTTTTAAGACATACTGTTTCAAGAGGTAACAACGAAGAATGATTAGTGGCGGGCAATCCGCAGAGAGCCAGAGCCGGCCCGAAGCGAGCCGCGGTGCTGTCGGCGCGAAGCACTGGAGTGAGCGGGGACAGCGCCGCATCCAACCGGGTTCACTGAATATTTACCTTCAAGTTAAAATAAAACGCTAAAAAGAGAGGAAAACTTTGCCCGAACGCGAATTATTTGGGCAAAGTTTTTTGATTCCGGGAGGGATCCTTCATGGAGGTGCGTTTGGGTTCAACCTTGCTGCGCTTGATGGTGGGGGATATCACCCAGCAGGATACCGAGGCCATTGTCAACGCAGCAAACTCCAGCCTGATGGGCGGTGGGGGTGTGGATGGGGCCATTCATCGGGCTGGCGGGCCGCAAATTTTGGAGGAGTGTAAACAGATTGTTGCCCGTATAGGTAGTCTGCCTACCGGCCAGGCAGTAATGACCACCGGTGGGAATTTAAAGGCCCGTTTTGTAATCCATACCGTGGGACCGGTTTGGTCCGGGGGTAGTCGGGGGGAGGATGAATTGCTCAAAAACGCTTACTTTAACAGCCTCTCTCTGGCCGGGGATAAGGGAATCCGTTCTATTTCTTTCCCTTCCATCAGTACGGGGGCTTATCGCTTTCCTGTGGAACGGGCTGCTGTTATTGCTCTAACCACCGTTCGCGATTTTGTCCGGGAACACCCTTTCTTTGACGAAGTTCGATTTGTGCTCTTCCGGGAAGATGACTACATGGTGTACCGGAGAGCCTGGGAAAAAATATCGGGCAATAACAATCAATAGGACATTTTAAACCAGTCTTTCTGGTTATATAAAAACCCGGGTAACATTATAAGTTCCCGGGTTTGATTTTTAAGGAAGCTGTTTTGGGGGAGTTGCTTTTTGAGCGTAGTGAATCTCCTCCAGGGAATCCGGTGGGTTTACTTGCCTGTCCCGGTAAGAACACCCTTTGTTTTGACTTTGCTTCCGGTAAATAATTGTAACCATACCCTGATGGAATCGGCAATGATCAGAATAACCATGATCAGCATAACCGTAGAAATTCCGGCCAGCAGATAATTTTGCTTGGGCAGGTAGTTTATAACAATATTTTGGTAGCCAGCCGTAATGGTTGTAACGGTGAGGAATACCATGGGTATTAAGGTAGTCCAGGCATAACGGGCCTTACCCATTTTGATTAACATGGTGGTGCCAATGGCCAGGGCCATGCTTCCCAGTAGCTGGTTATTCACGCCAAACAATGGCCAGATAGTAGAAATACTGCCACCATATAACAGATATCCCCAGGCCAGGGTGAAAATACCGCTGGTCAGGATAATGCCCGGCCACCAGTTGTGATCCTTTAACGGCTTATATACCGCACCGCAAATTTCCTGCATCAGGTAACGCCCCACCCTGGTACCGGCGTCGATCAGGGTCAGAATGAACAGCGCTTCAAACATAATGGCAAAGTGGTACCAGTAACCCATTAGATGCCGTAGACCGCCAATTTTTGAGAAAATGTCGGCCATGCCTACGGCCAGGGAGACGGCACCCCCGGGTCGCCCGGCCAGGTTTTCTGATACCAGCTGGGAGAGTACGGGCAGGTCCTGTACCTGCATGCCCAGCCTGGCAAAGACCTCCGGCGGGCTGTTGATGGCAAAATAATCGGCGGCCGGCAGCACGGTGGCTGCGATCAGGGCCATCAGGGCCACAAAACCTTCCGTTAACATGGCGCCGTAACCGATGGGCAGAATGTCGGCTTCACTGCGCACCATTTTGGGTGTGGTGCCGCTGGAAACAAGGGCGTGGAACCCTGATAGAGCGCCACAGGCAATGGTGATGAACATAAATGGCCATACTTTGCCCGGGATAACCGGCCCCCCTCCGGCTACAAATTTGGTTACCGCCGGCATTTGCAGCACGGGGTTAACAATGATTACCCCTGCGGCCAGCAGCAGCATGGTACCCACTTTCATATAGGTGCTCAGGTAATCCCGGGGTACCATAAGCAACCACACGGGCAGTACAGCGGCCAGGAATCCATAGGCAGCAATTATTAGCGAAAGTTGCTGCTTATTGAGAGTTAAGAACGGGGCGAGAGCGGACTGCTGCACAACCGGCCCCAGCAACACTCCAAGAATGATTAAGGTCACGCCAATTACAGTGGCCTCAGCAATGCGTCCCGGACGTAGCCACTTAAGGTAAATGCCAATAAAAAAGGCGATGGGGATGGTTATACCCACGGTAAAGGTACCCCAGGGACTGTTGAACAGGGCGTTAACCACTGATACGCTGGCACCTGCCAGCACAATAATCAACAGGAATAGAATGGCTACAGAAGCCAGCCAGTAGGAGACATTGCCTACTTCCCGGCGGGCTATCTCGGCCAGGGATTGTCCGTCATGCCGAATAGAAGCAAATAAGATGACCATATCGTGCACTGCGCCGGCTACCACCGCACCGATGAGAATCCACAAGGTGCCGGGAAGGTAGCCGAACTGGGCGGCCAGGACGGGGCCGATTAAAGGGCCGGCACCGGCAATTGCAGCAAAGTGATGACCAAATAAAATCCAGCGGTTGGTGGGTACGTAGTCCCGGCCATCATTGTGGGCTTCCGCAGGGGTACGGCGTTTTGGATCCAGGGCCAGGACTTTTGCTGCCAGGAAAGCACCGTAAAACCGGTAGGAAAGAACGAATACCAGGGCCGCAATTATTATTAGAGTTAAGGCGCGCACAATATTTCCCTCCCTGTTAAAAACCTGTGAGACCGGCCAGTCCGTGTTACATTATAAAATCATTCAGCTACAACGGGTAACAACAAATTAACCAGCAGAATAAAAGAGTGGTTGATCGGAAATATATCTCCATAAACAGAAAAACCCCACTTTCGTGGGGTCGTGGGGATACAGAGGCCGTACTCTCCATGAATACTGATTTTACAGCGGGAGCAACCAGAAGAAAGCGCTGCCGGTTATCAAGAAACTTCCAATCCCAGTATGGATTTTAATTCTTTCACCTGGCTTTTACTGACTGGAATTTGAGATTTTTTAGCGTCGCTCATTACCAGCCAGTAGGTACCTTTGAACCAGGGCAAGACCCCCTGAACATGGTTCAGGTTGACCAGAAAACTTTTGTGTACCCGGAAAAAACCTTCGCTTTTTAACCGTGCCTCCAGTTCGGTCATGCTGCCAGTAAAAGTACAGGTATCGCTGGCAGTAAATACCTGGACACTGCCATTTTTGGCCCGGCCGAAGATTATATCCCGGTAATCCAGGAGCCTGATCTCCCCGTTTTTTTCCACGGGCAATTTTTTAATTCGCTGTTTTTTCCCTCCCAGAAGCTCATTCACCTGTTCCACGGCTCTGGTCCAGTCTTCAGAGCGTTTGCGCAATTCTCCAATGCGTTTAATAGTTTTGGAGAGCCTCTCTTCTTCGAAGGGTTTTAAAAGGTAGTCCACTGCACCAAGTTCGAAAGCTCTAACAGCATACTCGTCGTAAGCGGTGGCAAATACCACCAGGGGCGGGTGCGGAAAGGAAAGCATATGCCTGGCGGCTTCATATCCGGACATCCCGCGCATTTGAATATCGAGGAATACCACATCGGGTTGAGTTTCCCTGACCAGTTTAATCGCTTCCTGAGCGTCTTCTGCTTCACCTGTTACGCGGCATTCCGGGTAATTTGAAAGCAGGTATTTTAGCTCGTCCCTGGCCAGAGGTTCATCGTCAACCACAACAGCTGTAAAGGGCATCATCCTTCACCTCTTGATAACTATTTTCCTGCGGAAAACGCAGGGTTACCTTCGTTCCCTGGCCGGGTATACTTATTATTTTCAAAGCATATTCCGGCCCGTAAAGTGCCTTCAGTCGCTCATTTACGATGGACAATCCCAGACCATGTCCCCGGCCATAACCCGGGAGCAGTATTTTATCCAGCTCTTCGGGTGAAATACCCACTCCATTATCTTCTATGGTCACGATCACTTCTCCGGGATAACTTCTGGCCAGGATCTTAATACTCCCGCCTTCTCTTTTGGGCTGCAGGCCGTGCTTGATGGCATTTTCTACCACCGGCTGCAGGGTGAAAGCGGGAACGGGGCAGTTGAGCGCTGCAGGGTCTGCCATCAGTGCTACTTTGAGTTTATCTCCGTAGCGGGTTCTTTCAATGGCCAGGTAGGTATCGACATGGGCCAGTTCTTCCGCCAGGGGGATGGGAGCATCGTCTTTCCGCAAGCTGTAGCGTAAAAAACTGGCCAGTTTAATTAATAGTTCCCGGGCTTTTTCCGGCTTTGAGCGAACCAGGGAGACGATTGTATTTAAGGCGTTAAACAGGAAATGAGGATGGACCTGGGCCTGGAGAGCCTTAAGTTCTGCCTGAGCACGCAACCTGGCTTCAGATTCCACTTCAGCCAGTTCCAGCTGGGTGGAAAACAGGTGGGCCAACCCCCGGGCCAGTTCCAGCTCTACCGGCGTAATGCTGTTTTCACGGTCATGGTAGAGCTTTAAAGTTCCAATGGTTACTTCCC
This sequence comes from Desulfofundulus thermocisternus DSM 10259, assembly GCF_000686645.1. Lineage (NCBI taxonomy): Bacteria > Bacillati > Bacillota > Clostridia > Eubacteriales > Peptococcaceae > Desulfofundulus > Desulfofundulus thermocisternus. Next base: position 96,375 of record NZ_JMLG01000006.1, on the reverse strand, counting down.
GTCTTTTAAGAGGTACCACCACTGCCGAAGCCAGGCGGCAACTCTTTTCCTGGCAGCCTATTTCATCTCTTTTTTGAGCTACCTGTACCTCACCGGTAGACAGTGCCTTTAAAGTGGCACTGGTTAAAAAGGGATTTCCCGGGTGATGGTGATCGCTGCCCATACCCACATGGGCCAGGATTTCCCTGTCGTTGGTAATGGCCACAGCGGCCAGCTTGACAGAGTTATAAATAATGCGGGCCGTCTGTTCTGCTGACTCCCTGTTTAGTCCGTGCCGTAAAAAGGAGAGGGTCTGGGTAGCTATACGCAGAGCCTGCTGAGCCTGACAGGCGGCTATGCGTTCCCGCTGTTCGGCAGCGGTTTTAACAATAACCATAAAAATGGCCACTCCAATGGAGTTAACAATGATCATGGGCAAACCGATAATCTTTACCAGGGCCCATGCTTCACTAAAAGGATGGGCAGTTAACAGGATAATAACCATTTGCAAAGTTTCCCCAGCCAGCCCGGCTACCAGAGCTATAAACCAGGGAATCGGGCCGCGGCGGTAATAATGCTGTACCAGCCCGCCCAGGATGCCTTCAAGCACAGCAGCCAGGGCGCAGGAGAAGGCGGTGAAACCACCAAGCAGGTATCGGTGTATTCCGGCAATTAGCCCTGCCCCTGCTCCCACCACAGGACCGCCCAGGAGTCCAGCAACCATAACACCTACCACCCGTGAATTGGCCAGGGCATCATGAATGGGTATAGCTGCGTAAGTGCCTATAATGCCCATGCCACCCAGGGCTATGGTCAACAGTAGCTTATCCCGCGGGGTTAGCTGCCGGGATAAAATGCGACCCAGGGCCGGCGTACGGGATAGAATAAAGGCTGCTGTAGCCACCATACTTAATCTATAAGCCAGGATAAGGGTTATGGACCAGGACATTGCCGATTCCCCTTTCTGATTTGCTTAATCGACCTGTCCGGAACCAGTATAGCATAACTCGACTTGCCGGTACAGGATGACCTGCAAAAACCAGACCTGAAATGGGGGAAAAGCCGGGAAACTGGTTCTTGACATTCATTTTGATTTTGTATATTCTTTTTACAAGTGACAATAAGGTCCTTTAAGTCGGTCCCGCGAGGCCGGCAAGGAATATAGGCCATAGATTGGAATTGCGACTATGCCTGCTTGCCGGTGGCGAGCAGGTATTTTTATGGGCGGGAGGGGGAAGGTTAATGAAACATAAGGTCCAGATCCTGGATAAGGAGGGTATTCGACGGGCGTTGACCCGGATAGCCCATGAGATTATTGAGCGTAATAAAGGGACCGAGGATCTGGCCCTGATCGGCATTCGCCGGAGAGGGGTGCCTCTGGCGGAAAGGCTGGCGGCGAAGATCCGGGAAATTGAGGGGAGTGTCGTTCCTGTTGGGACTCTCGACATCACCCTCTATCGGGATGACCTGAATACCAGAGACCAGCAGCCGCTGGTACACCGGACTGAGGTGCCATTTTCCGTTACTGAGAAAAAAATCGTCCTGGTGGATGATGTAATATATACCGGCCGCACGATAAGGGCAGCCCTGGATGCCATCATGGATCTGGGCCGGCCCCGGGTGATACAGCTGGCGGTTCTTATCGACCGGGGACACCGGGAACTGCCTATCCGGCCCGATTACGTGGGGAAGAACGTGCCTACTTCCCGGCGCGAAATTGTTGAGGTTTGCTTGCAGGAAACCGATGGTGAGGAAAGGGTGCTTATTTTGGAAAAAGATTAAATAATTCCGGTGCCGTCTTTTAAGTAACGGTCCAGAGAGGCCGGCAAGGAGGGCACATCCGGTGGTGCATGCCGGCCTCGTTCAGGTACTCAAACCGGACGGGGCTTTTATTTTGGGAATTTCGGAGGTCTCGCAGCATGACCTGGAAACGCAAGGATGTTCTTGGCCTGCAAAACCTGTCGGTGGAAGAAATTGAAGTAATCCTGGATACCGCAGTTTCCATGAAAGAGGTTTTGGGGCGTACTATTAAAAAGGTTCCCGCTTTAAGAGGACGGACGGTGGTAACGTTATTTTATGAGCCCAGTACCCGTACCCGGACTTCCTTTGAACTGGCCGCCAAATATTTAAGCGCTGATAGCGTTAACCTGTCAGCTTCGACCAGCAGTGTGGTTAAAGGAGAAACCCTGAAGGATACCGCCCGCACGCTGGCGGCTATGGGTGCAGATGTGGTTGTCCTGCGCCACCCTATGGCCGGAGCCCCTAACCTGCTGGCTGAGACCATTCCTGCAGCAGTTATAAATGCCGGGGATGGTACCCATGAGCATCCCACCCAGGCTCTTCTGGACATGTTTACAGTACGGGAAAAGTTGGGGAAATTGGCTGGCCTGAATGTAGCCATCATTGGAGATATCCTGCACAGCCGGGTAGCTCGTTCCAATATATGGGGTTTTACCAAAATGGGAGCCCGGGTACGTATTTGTGGTCCCGCTACCATGATCCCTGCCAGCATAGAAACCATGGGCGTGGAGGTATATACACGGGTAGAAGAGGCTCTGGAAGGCGCTGATGTGGTAATGATGTTACGCATCCAGCTGGAAAGACAGCAACAAGGTCTTTTCCCCAGCCTGCAAGAGTACACCCGTTTATTTGGCCTGAACCGGCAAAGACTGGCCCTGGCCCGTCCCGGAGCTCTGGTTATGCATCCCGGGCCAATCAACCGGGGGGTGGAAATATCACCGGAGGTGGCTGACGGGGTTAATTCAGTAATTACTGAGCAGGTAACCAATGGAGTGGCTGTACGCATGGCTTTGCTTTACCTGCTGGGTGGAGGGGGGATACCGGTTGCATAAGTTACTGCTTAAAGGTGGCCGGGTGGTTGATCCCGCTGCCGGTGAGATTTTCCCCGCGGATATTTTAATCGTAAAGGGAAAGATTGCCGCTATTGGACAGGGCCTGGAAGCTGGTGAGGGGACTGTCATCGATGTTGGAGGCAGGCTGGTATCACCGGGTCTAATCGATATGCATGTTCATTTCCGGGAACCGGGTTTTGAGGCCAAGGAAACTATTGCTACAGGCAGCCGGGCAGCTGCCCGGGGAGGATTTACCGCCGTGGCCTGTATGCCCAATACCGATCCGGTGGCTGATAACCGGGCAGTCATTTCCTATATCAGGGCCAGAGCTGAACAAGCGGGTTTGATAAAAGTATACCCCGTAGCAGCTCTTACCCGCGGCAGTCGGGGTGAAGAGCTGACGGAAATGGCCGATTTGAAGGAGGCCGGGGCAGTGGCATTCTCCGATGACGGTCGCCCGGTATCCAGTGCAGCCGTTATGCGTCGTGCTATGCAGTATGCCCGGATGGTAGGGTTGCCTGTAATCTCCCATTGTGAGGAACCAGCCCTATCTGCCGGTGGTGTGATGCATGAAGGTTATATGTCTACCGTCTTAGGGTTGCCCGGCATACCGGCTGCTGCTGAAGAAATCATGGTTGCTAGAGATATTATCCTTTCCGAGCATACTGGTTGCCCCCTGCACATTGCCCACGTCAGCACTGCTGGATCGGTGCGTTTGATCCGCGAGGCCAAGGCCCGGGGAGTACCGGTGACTGCAGAGGTCACGCCCCATCATTTCACTCTTACCGACCGGGCGGTGGCCGGTTATAATACCAGCGCCAAGGTCAATCCTCCCCTGCGCACGGAGGAGGATGTGGCAGCGTTGAAGGAAGCTCTGGCCGACGGTACCATTGACGTCATTGCCACCGACCATGCCCCTCATACGGTGGAAGAAAAGGATGTTGAGTTCCAGCTGGCCCCCTTCGGCATGGTGGGGCTGGAAACCGCTGTCGGTCTGGTCTGGACGGAGCTAGTGATACCAGGAGTTCTGAGTCCGGTAGAAGCCATCCGCAAACTGACAGTAAATCCAGCCCGCATCCTGGGACTGCAGGATGGTGTGATTAGAGTTGGTGCCGATGCCGATATTACCATAATTGACCCCGGCCTGACCGAGGTGGTAGATCCCTCTACCTTTGCCAGTAAAGGGCGGAACTCCCCCTTTAGTGGGAAGAAGTTGCAGGGGCTCCCCGTAGCCACCATCGTCAGGGGGCGGTTGATCTATGACCGCGGGTTGCTGGCGGTAACCTGAAGCAGGGCGACCCAAATAGGCAAATAATCACCAGATGGAGAGGTGTTTCGATAGTGCAGGCCATTTTAGCTCTGGAAGATGGAACGGTATTTACCGGTCGGGCCTTTGGAGCGAGGGGGGAGAGATGGGGAGAGGTGGTTTTTAATACCGCCATGACTGGTTACCAGGAAATCCTCACCGACCCATCTTACTGCGGCCAGATTGTGGTGATGACCTATCCTTTGATTGGTAACTACGGTATCAACCGGGAGGATTTCGAATCAAAAAAATCATTTGTAAGAGGTTTTGTGGTACGCGAAGAGTGTGATCGTCCCAGCAACTGGCGGGCCAGTTATCGCCTTTCCGATTTCCTGGCCCGGGAGGGAGTGGTGGGTATTTCCGGCATTGACACCCGTGCCCTGACCCGCCATCTGCGTAATCGGGGAACAATGCGGGGGGTTTTGAGCACGGAATGTGACGACCCCGCCCTGCTGGTGGAAAAGGCCAGGCAGTGTCCCCATCTTACAGGGCAGGAACTGGTACTTGAGGTGGCCACAAAGGAAGTCTTTACTCTGGAAGGTAAAGGGTACCGTGTGATTCTAATAGACCTCGGTTCCAAATTAAATATTATCCGCCATTTACAGGAGCGGGATTGTGAGATAGTGGTGGTACCTCCTACCGCTACGGCCCGGGAAATAATGGCCCTGGAACCCGATGGCATTCTTTTATCCAATGGTCCCGGTGACCCCATGGATGTTCCCTATGCCATCAAGACTATTAAAGAATTGATAGGTCAGTGCCCAATATTTGGTATTTGCCTGGGTCACCACGTAATCGCCCTGGCCCTGGGAGCCAGGACCTATAAAATGAAATTTGGTCACCGGGGAGCCAATCATCCGGTTAAAGATTTGGGAACAGGTAGAGTCTATATTACCTCCCAGAATCATGGTTTTGCTGTGGCTGAAGATTCTCTGGCCGGTTTACCTGTGGAAATCAGCCATCGTAATTTGAACGACGGTACAGTGGAGGGTATCAGGCACAGGGAGCTACCGGTTTTTTCGGTGCAGTATCACCCCGAGGCTTCTCCAGGACCGCGGGAATCGGCTTACCTTTTCGACGAGTTCATTCAATTAATGCAGCGGAGGAAGTGAGAACATGCCGTTGAAAAAAGGACTGCGCAAGGTAATGGTTATAGGTTCCGGACCCATAGTTATTGGCCAGGCAGCAGAATTTGATTACGCCGGCACTCAGGCCTGCCGTGCTCTGCGGGAAGAAGGTCTGGAAGTGGTGCTGGTAAACAGTAATCCGGCTACCATTATGACCGATACCAACATGGCTGACCGGGTCTATATAGAACCACTGACGCCCGAGTTTGTTGCCCGCATTATCCGCAGGGAAAAACCGGACGGTTTGCTACCCAGCCTGGGGGGGCAGGTGGGGCTAAATCTGGCCCTGCAGCTGGCCAATATGGGAGTCCTGGAGGCTGAGGGAGTGCAACTTCTGGGTACTCCCCTGGAGGCTATTCGCCGGGCGGAGGACCGGGAGGAGTTTAAGGCTACCATGGAGCGCATTGGTGAGCCGGTACCGGAAAGCATTATCGCCAGCAGTGTTGAGGAGGCAGAAGCTTTTGCCAGGGAAATAGGTTTTCCTCTGGTGGTACGCCCGGCCTACACCCTGGGGGGTACAGGCGGGGGTATGGTCTATAACCGCGAAGAACTCAGGGCCACGGTAACCAAAGGCTTAAAAGCCAGCATTATTCACCAGGTGCTGGTGGAAAGAAGCGTTGTAGGCTGGAAAGAAATTGAGTTTGAGGTAATGCGGGATAGCGCCGATAACTGCATCATCATCTGCAGCATGGAAAATATTGACCCCATGGGCATTCATACGGGGGACAGCATAGTGGTTGCCCCCGTGCAGACCTTGAGTGACAGGGAATTTCATATGTTGCGTACTGCCTCGCTGAATATCATCCGCGCACTGGGGGTAGAGGGGGGTTGCAACATCCAGTTTGCCCTGGATCCCGGCAGCTATAAATATTTTGTTATTGAGGTCAACCCCCGGGTATCCCGTTCTTCGGCCCTGGCCTCCAAGGCTACGGGTTATCCTATTGCCAAGGTTTCCAGCAAGGTTGCTGTGGGTTTGACCCTTGACGAGATCAAAAACGCAGTTACCGGTAAGACCTATGCCTGTTTTGAACCCTCCATAGACTACGTGGTGTTGAAATTCCCCCGCTGGCCCTTTGACAAGTTTGTTCTGGCCGATCGTACCCTGGGCACCCAGATGAAGGCTACGGGGGAAGTTATGGCCATAGATCGGACCCTGGAAGGTGCCCTGTTGAAAGCAGTGCGTTCTCTGGAAATCGGCCTGATGGGTCTTCTGGTTCCGGAAATGAAACAGTGGAGCGATGAAGAAATTGAAAACAAGTTGTCCCGGGCTGAAGATATGCGCCTGTTTGTAGTGGCCGAGGCATTGCGCCGGAGAATGCTTCTGGATAGGGTTCATGCCTTAACGGGTATTGATCGTTTCTTCCTTAACAAAATCCAAAATATTGTACAGCTGGAACAGGAAATCCACAGCCGGGGACCGGCGGCATTGACGCCGGAATTACTGCGCCGGGCCAAGGAAATGGGTTTTGCCGACGCTTACCTGGCCCAGATTACTGGCCTGAAAGAGGCGGAGATCAGAACTTTACGGGAGGATTGTGGAATCAAGCCGGTCTATAAAATGGTGGATACCTGCGCGGCTGAGTTTGAAGCCGTGACTCCATATTACTATTCCTGCTACGATAAAGAGGATGAAGCAAATAACAGCAACGTACGAAAAGTGGTGGTTCTGGGATCGGGTCCAATCCGTATCGGCCAGGGTATCGAGTTTGACTACTGCTCGGTTCATTCCGTATGGGCGCTGCGGGAAGAAGGCGTAAAGGCGGTCATTATTAACAACAATCCGGAAACAGTGAGCACCGACTTTGATACTGCTGACCGGCTTTATTTTGAACCCCTGGTTCTGGAGGACGTATTAAATATCCTGGAAAAGGAGCGTCCCGAGGGGGTAATTGTCCAGTTTGGCGGCCAGACGGCCATCAACCTGGCTGTTCCCCTGGCCAGGTACGGTATACCTATTTTGGGTACCTCGGTAGAAGATATTGACAGGGCGGAAGACCGGGAGCGTTTCGATCAGCTGCTGGTGGAACTGGGGATTCCTAAGCCTCCGGGCAGGGCGGCTTTTTCCGTGGAAGAAGCAGTAAACATAGCCCGCGAAATTGGGTTTCCCGTCCTGGTCAGGCCTTCCTATGTTCTGGGTGGCCGGGCCATGGAGATTGTCTATAACCGTGAGGAACTGCTCAGCTATATGGCCAACGCCGTTAAGGTTACTCCCGAACACCCGGTACTGGTAGATAAGTACTTGCAGGGCGAAGAACTGGAGGTAGATGCTATATCCGACGGGGAAACGGTGTTAATTCCGGGGATTATGAAACATATCGAGCGGGCTGGCGTTCATTCCGGGGATAGCATAGCCGTTTACCCGGGTAATGGAATTACCGCAGAAGTAAGGGAACAACTGGTGGATTATACTACCCGACTGGCCCGGGCGTTAAACGTACGGGGAATGATTAATATCCAGTATGTGCTTTATAACGGCCAGGTTTACGTACTGGAGGTGAACCCGCGGGCCAGCCGTACAGTGCCTTATATGAGCAAGATTACCGGCATACCCATGATCAGGCTGGCCACAAAAGTAATTTTAGGGCGCAAGTTAAGGGAACTGGGATACGAGGGTGGACTCTACCCGGAGAGCCGTTATTTTGGTGTCAAGGCGCCTGTGTTCAGCTTCGCCAAGCTGCTTCAGGTGGATATATCCCTGGGACCGGAAATGAAATCTACCGGAGAGGTTATGGGGGTGGATACCAGCTATCCGGCAGCTTTGTATAAGGCTCTTCTGGCAGCAGGCTACAATATTCCCCGTAACGGTACCATTCTGGCTACCATTGCGGACAAGGATAAAGAAGAGGCTTTGCCTGTTATCAAGGGATTGGCTGGCCTGGGGTATAATATCTGTGCCACTGCCGGGACGGCGGCCTTCTTGCGGGAGAACGGTCTGGAAGTGGAGAGGGTGAACAAGGTGCGGGAAGGTTCACCCCACATTGTGGATCTCATCCGGGCAGGAAAAATTCATCTGGTCATCAATACTCTTACTCGCGGGAAAGCGCCGGAGCGGGACGGTTTTCGCATCCGCCGGGCCGCCGTGGAGCATGGCGTACCATGCCTGACCTCCCTGGATACTGCCCGGGCCATTCTGGAAGTGCTTGTTTCCATCAGGGATGGTGCGGATATGAAAATTATTCCCATCCAGGAACTGGCCGGCCCGGCTCCGCTACCTGAGCCTGCTGCCTAACCCAGGTATCTCACGGTAACAAAATTAATTGCAGGAGGAAACCCGGTAATGGCAACTGATATAACTGCCAGGATCATAAAACAGGAGCAGGTGGGGTTGGGGCAGTACCGGATGACCCTTTATGCTCCTGAGATAGCTTCTCGTGCTGTGCCGGGCCAGTTTGTATATATACGCTGTAGCGGCAGCCTGGATCCCCTGCTGCGCCGCCCGCTAAGCATTCACGGGATAAACCGGGAGAGAGGAGAATTACTTCTTCTTTATCAAGTAATAGGAAGAGGTACTTCCTTACTGGCTGCTAAAAGACAGGGGGAGCAACTCGCGGTTATGGGACCCCTGGGTCGTGGTTTCACCCTGCCGGAACCGGGGCGGCGGGTAATTCTGGTTGGTGGAGGTATTGGTGTGGCTCCCCTTGTTTTTTTGGGAAACGAGCTGGTTCAGAGAAAAAACCCGGTCCTTTTGCTGGTGGGAGCCCGCAGTATCCACCATCTACCCCTGGGAAGAGAAGGGGGAAATAACGTTCCCTTTGATGTGACCATAGCCACTGATGATGGTTCCTGCGGCTACCACGGGCCGGTGACGGATTTACTGGAAAGGGCGCTGGCCGGCAGAGAGGTAGACATGGTTTACGCTTGCGGTCCAGGTGGTATGTTGCGCCGGACGGCTATGCTTATGGCCCGCTATGGCCTGCCCGGGGAATTTTCCCTGGAGGAGCGTATGGGTTGCGGGGTGGGGGCTTGCCTTTCCTGCGTGTGCAAAACTACCGGTGAGGGAGAAAGACCCTTCCGGTACCGCCGGGTGTGTGTGGAAGGACCGGTTTTTAGAGCCGACCAGCTGGTATGGGATTAGGAGGAATGTATTAATGGCTAAGCCCAGCCTTGCCGTGGATGTTGCCGGCATCAGGATGAAAAACCCCGTGACCACAGCCTCGGGTACTTTTGGTTTTGGTTCCGAGTATGCTCCTTTTGTTGATTTAAACCGCCTGGGAGCTATTGTAGTCAAGGGAACCACCCTTAACCCCCGTCCGGGGAATCCTCCTCCGCGTATTGTGGAAACACCGGCGGGCATTTTAAATTCCATAGGTTTACAAAATCCCGGTGTGGAACATTTTATTGAAGTAGCCCTGCCCTACCTGAGGCAGTTTGACCTGCCGGTGATTGTGAATATTGCCGGGGACACGGTGGAGGAATATGCCGCCCTGGCGGCCAGGCTGGATGGGGTGCCGGGGGTAGCGGCGCTGGAAGTAAATATATCCTGCCCGAATGTTAAAAAAGGCGGGCTGGCTTTTGGTGCTGATCCCGGCTCGGCTGCAGCAGTTGTGCAGGAGGTAAAAAGTGCTACCCGCCTTCCGGTGGTGGTCAAGCTATCTCCCAATGTGACCAGTATTGTCCAGGTGGCGGAAGCGGTGGTGAAAGCAGGAGCCGATGCCCTGTCCATGATTAATACGCTCCTGGGGATGGTCATAGATATTCGCCGCCGCCGTCCGGTCCTGGCCAACGTTGTGGGTGGCCTGTCCGGCCCGGCTATCAGGCCGGTGGCGGTTCGGGCGGTTTGGCAGGTTTACCGGGCTTTGAAGGTGCCCATTGTGGGCATGGGTGGCATCGTTACGGCCGGCGATGCCCTGGAATTTATCATGGCCGGTGCTACCGCCGTAGCCGTAGGAACAGCCAACTTTATCAATCCCCGGGCTACCCTGGACATTATAGAGGGGATCGAAAGATTTTTGGAGGAAGAAGGTATAAAAGATATCCGGGAATTAATTGGAGCGGCTCACAGGTAGTTTTGAAATTAATGTAATGTAAGGAGGGTTTTTGTGCATATTTCCGAGGCCAGGGAAAAATTAATCGTTGCCCTGGATGTGGATTCTGCGGAACAGGCTTTGAAGCTTGTTGAGCGGCTCAAACCGTGGGCGGGCCTGTTTAAAGTTGGTATGGAGCTGTTTTACAGTCAGGGGCCGGTTATAATAAATGAATTGCGCCGGCGGGGAGTAAAACTGTTCCTTGATTTAAAGTTACACGACATTCCCAATACCGTGGCTCGTGCAACCCGCGTACTCACCAGGCTGGGTGTGGCCATGTTTAACGTTCACGCTGCCGGTGGGCGGGCTATGATGCGGGCGGCGCTGGAGTCCTGCCAGGAAGAGTCGGCTAAACTTGGTCTTTCCCGGCCGCTGGTTCTTGCTGTTACTGTTCTTACCAGCATCGATCAGCTTGCTTTTAATCAGGAGCTTGGTTTTTCGGGGCCGGTTACCGATAAGGTGGTAGCCTGGGCACTTTTGGCCCGGGAATGCGGACTGGATGGTGTAGTGGCTTCGGCTCACGAAGCCGGGGCTATCCGCCGCCTTTGCGGGCCGGACTTTATAATAGTTACCCCCGGTATTCGTCCTTCCGGTACTGCTGGTGGCGATCAGAAACGAATCGTGACTCCTGCAGTTGCTCTCGCCGCCGGGGCCAGCCACCTGGTAGTAGGTCGTCCCATTATTGCTGCGCCCGATCCCGCGGAAGCAGCCAGATTTATTTTGGATGAGATGATTGCGATATAACAAAGGGGTGGCTATTTACAAACAGCCCACCCCTGCCGCCTTTATCCCTGAATCATTGCCCGTTCGGCTCTTTCGATGGCCAGCCGGACCAGGTTTCCGCAGTCCCGTGAGGAAACGCTTCCCCAACCTTCCCTGCGTACCAGATCGGCTACTCCCAGTTCTTCGGCCAACTCGTATTTCAGCCTTTCGGACATCAATCCTTTACGCCTTCTGTCCATTAGCCTGCCTCCTTTTAAAAGCGGCATGACTGATAGGATAAGGCGGCATTATTAATATGCAATTAATCCAGGCGCATCATTCCTGGTAAGAATTTAAAGGTTTGGGGTGAAAAGCTTTGCTCAATCATGAGGAAATTTTATCGATTTTTAAAAAAACCGGCGCCATGCTTACCGGTCATTTTGTGTTAACCTCCGGGCGTCATAGCGATCGTTATTTCCAGTGCGCCCGGGTACTCGAATACCCCCGCTACTGCGAATTGTTATGCAGGGAGCTTGTCCGTAAATGGGGGGATGGGGAACTTGCAGGCGTGGAAACCGTTATTGGCCCTGCCCTTGGTGGCATACTGGTATCCTATGAAGTAGCCCGGGTTCTGGGGGCGAGAAGCCTGTTTACTGAAAGGGAGAACGGGATAATGACGCTGCGCAGGGGGTTTACCCTGTCACCCGGGGAACGGGTGCTGGTGGTGGAGGATGTAATTACTACTGGGGGTTCGGTACGGGAAGTGATTGCCGTAGCCAGGGAGGCCGGCGCACAGGTGGCCGGGGTTGCCGTACTTGTCGACCGCAGTAATGGGAATGCAAATCTGGATGTACCCCTTCGAGCTCTGTTGACCATTCCGGTGGTTACCTATAGCCCGGAGGAATGTCCTCTTTGCCGTGAAGGTATTCCGGCGGTCAAGCCCGGGAGCCGCCACCTCTCCGGCGCTGGCGGAACTCCGAAGGGGTAACTCCTTCACGTTTCTTAAAAACTGCGGTGAAGTAGCTGTTATTATTAAATCCCACTGCACTGGCAATCTGGTCGATGGTTTTATCTTCGGCCAGCAGCAGGGCCTTGGCCTCGTTTACCCGGACTTGGGTAAGATAATCTATAAAACTCTGGCCCGTTCGCTGTTTGAACAGGCGGCTTAAATAGGCCGGGCTTAAATGAACCTGATTGGCCACCTGGGAAAGGCTGATGGGCTTGTTATAATTGTTATGGATTAGCTCCTTCACCTGGCGGATGATGTTCTGGTCTGTACTGGATGCCTGTTCCTGCAGCCAGTGGATATATGTATGGATAACGTTTTCCACCCAGCGGTACAGGTCGCCGGGGGAGTTAAGAAGGGTAATCTGCCGGGCAAGTTCGTTTTGCTGAGATGAAAGGTTTACCTTGCCTTCCTCCGGTTTCAAGAGAGCCTGACCGGCCATAATTAAAAACTCAAAGGCAAAAGTTGCTATTTGCCGGGGAGTGGGGTGCTTTATTTCGCTTAAAAATGTATTTACCAGATCATAACCTATTTGGATTGCTGCTTCCCGGTCCAGGAGTTTGATGGCGCTCACAAGTGTAGTGGCCTGTGAATACAGAGGAGGTGCGGTGTAGAGTATTCCCTCTATGTCCGAAGCTTTTTGAGCCAGCTGGGATGTAATTTTTTTCAGGCAGGTGAAAAGTTCTTCCGGCTGCACGGGTTTTAGAAGATAATCGGCTACTTTATTTTTGATGGCTTGCTGCGAGTAGGAGAACTCCCCGTAAGCGGTAATAATAATTACCTCTACGGAGGGGTTTTTTTCTTTTATGAGCCGGGTGGCCGTAAGGCCATCCATTCCAGGCATTTTAATATCCATGAGGATGATATCAGGCTGAAGAAGCTCAGCCAGTTTCACTGCTTCCCTGCCGTTTGCTGCTTCACCAACCACGGTTACGGGCAGGCCCGTATTTTCCACCAGGTGACGCAAAAATGCACGTTCCAGCTCTTCGTCTTCGGCTAACAGGATTTTATACACGAAACCTTCCTCCTGCACGTTAAAGAGAATCAGCTTGCTTCAGTTGTTATTTTGGGCAGGTAAAAGGGTAGTTTTAAAGATACCTTTGTCCATCCCGGGCGGCTAGCGAGATTAATCCCGTACTGGGGACCGAAGTAAAGTTTTATTCTTTCGTTTACATTTTGAAGGCCGATTCCCCGCGTCACATCCGGTTTCAACTGGTTTTGATCATTGAATTGAGCCAGTATTTGGGGAGGGATGCCCACACCATCATCGATAACGCTGAGCTGGCAGATCCCACCCTCCATTTCTCCGGTTATAATCAGGTGCCCCGGTCCTTCTTTGGGTTCCAGCCCGTGAATACAGGCATTTTCCACCAGTGGTTGCAGGCTTAAAAATGGTACCGCTAATTCCTGCAGATTCTCCGGTACATCAATGGTTACATTTAGCCGGTTGCCCAGGCGAGTTTGCTGGATAGTTAAGTAACTTTGCACGTATTTCAGTTCTTCGCGTAAGGGTACCAGTTCTTTGGACTGGTGAAGATAACAGCGGAGCAGGTTGGATAAGGCGTAAAGTGTTTCCAGAGCTTTCTGGTTTTTGTTTAAACTGACCAGGCTGGTTATGGTGCTCAAGGTGTTAAAGAGAAAATGGGGTTTGATTTGTGCCTGGAGGTTTTTCAACTCGGCCAGACGCAGGGATTTTTCCAGTTCTGCCCGGATTCTGGCTTCGTGCATGGTACGCAGCTTCTCGTGAGCCTCTTTTTCCTGGATTTTGGCCCGGTAAATTAGCTCGGCTATATAATTGGCCACATATTGAATCAGCTGGGAAATAGCCTGGCATTTATCGGCGGTGATGACTTGAATTTCCTTGAAACCGCGTACCAGTTCCCGCTGGTCCAGCCCCAGGTCGGCTGTTGCCCGGAGCATTTGCTCCACGTCTTCTTCATCCGGCGGGGCCAGATGTATCTGGCCACAGGTGATGGAACCCCAGAACTGCCCATCCACCACCAGAGGTACGGCTATCAGGGTTCCGCCGGCGTGGCAGGTGCCGAAGCATACTTCTCCCGTGGCTGCTGTACGGAATCCTATCTCAGCGTTGGAGCGGATACATCTTTTTAGCCCCTCGGTTGTGGAGCGAATGGCGGCACAAAAACCGTAAAAGAAGTTGTGTTTTACTACCGGGTTACCATATACATCGTTTATGTCAATAGTAATGTCTGTCGCCCTGGTAAAACATTCTACTATTTTAATAAATTTAACTTTGTCAATTAAGTGGGATAAATTTTCCGGGCTGAGTATCATGAAATAATCTCCTCCGTGCATTATTATAACAACTTTTCTTCCCATTGTACCATGAAGGTTTTTTCATTTCTGGAGGAGTCAAAAATGTTTTATTTGGGGACAAAATAATTATATTGACTTCCAGATCCTGCACGTTTCCCGTTAAAAATACAAAAAAACAAGAATTATACCTGTCAAGGTCAGAGAAATAAATTGTCGAAAATCTAATTTAAGTCTTATCAATCAAATCATTCTTACGGGGGAGGGGAGAAGCGGGAAGAACACCTGAATTAACATTTCGGATTATGAACCGGTGCTTATTTTTATGACGGGAGGTTAAATTAGCAATATGCTGGACAAAAACAATGAAGGTTTGCATCGCGGGTTAAAAGAAAGGCATATTCAGCTTATTGCTATTGGTGGAGCTATTGGTGTGGGGCTCTTTCTGGGTTCGGCCACGGCCATAAAAACTGCAGGACCTGCCCTTGCGTTCTCCTATTTAATCGGTGGGCTGGTTATCTTCATTATCATGCGTGCCCTGGGAGAGCTGGCAGTTGCTTATCCGGTGGCAGGTTCTTTCAGTGCTTACGCCAATAATTTTTTAGGTCCCCTGGCCGGTCATGTAACCGGCTGGACTTACTGGTTTATGTGGGTTGTTACCTGTATGGCTGAGATAACTGCCGTGGGGATTTACGTACAGTTCTGGTTCCCTCAAATTCCCCAGTGGCTATCGGCTTTAATTGCCCTGGTGGCCATGACGGTGGTTAATTTAATCAACGTTAAAGCTTATGGCGAATTTGAGTTCTGGTTTGCTCTGATTAAAGTGGTGACCATTATTGCTATGATCATCCTGGGTGCAGGCATGATTTTTTTGGGTTGGGGTAATCATGGCGAGCCCGTTGGTATAAGCAATCTATGGTCCCATGGTGGTTTCTTCCCTCATGGTATCGAAGGGGTAGTTATGTCCCTGGTAATGGTAATGTTTGCTTATTTAGGGGTCGAGCTCATAGGCGTCACTGCCGGTGAAGCCGAGAGCCCGGAAAAAAGTATTCCCGCTGCCATTGATAAGGTACTGTGGCGGATCCTGATATTCTATGTTGGCGCTTTACTGGTGATAATGGCTATTTATCCCTGGAACGAAATAGGTACCAAGGGTAGCCCCTTTGTGTTAACTTTTTCTAAAATTGGTATTCCAGCAGCTGCAGATTTAATTAACTTCGTGGTTATGACTGCAGCATTATCATCATGTAACAGTGGTTTATTCAGTACCGGGCGCATGCTTTATAATCTGGCCCTGCAGAAAAATGCTCCTCCCGTATTGGGGAGACTTTCCAAACACGGCATTCCCTACGTCGGTATACTGGTTTCCTCGGCTTTCCTTCTAGTGGGTGTGATTTTAAATTATCTGGTACCGGCCAAAGTCTTCATTTACATTACCAGTGTGGCCACCGTTGGTGCCCTTTATATTTGGGGAATTATCCTGGTGGCAGAAATGAAATTCCGTCAATCACTATCACCGGAGGAATTGGCCAGGGTAACATACCGCACCCCCCTGTGGCCCTATGCCTCCTGGGTGGCGCTGGCCTTTCTGGCTTTCGTACTGGTTCTGATGGCCTTTGATTCGGGTACCCGTATAGCCCTCTATGTGGGTCCAGTCTGGTTCATATTGGTCATAGCATCTTATTATATCTTCGGTATGCACAGGCGCAACCAGGAGGGTAGCGAAGCGTTACAATTTACTCCGGCCAATGCCAGAAGATGAGTTTAAACGGACAGGTTAAAAAGGCAAATTTGCAACAGGGTTGGGCAAAAAAACGTCAAGGTTATACTGTTAACTGAAAGAAGAATATTTAGGGAGGACCTTCAGAGCAGGTCAAAATCGGCGACATTTACAGGGAGGTAGACGGAATGATTGTTGGTGTGCCTAAAGAAATTAAGGATAACGAGAACAGGGTCGGTATTACTCCCTCTGGTGTGCAGGCTCTGGTTCAGGCGGGGCACCAGGTGGTCATTGAGGCCGGTGCAGGTCTGGGCAGCGGTATTACAGATGAAGAATACGTAGCTGCCGGGGCACGCATTCTGCCCACCAGGGAAGATGTTTATGAGCAGGCCGATATGATTATGAAGGTTAAAGAACCCCTTCCGGCGGAATATGATTTATTCAAAGAAGGCCAAATTCTTTTTACTTACCTGCACCTGGCTCCCGAACCGGAACTGACAAAAGCTTTACTGGCCAGGAAAGTTACAGGCATTGCCTATGAAACCATTCAAACCAACCGGGGAACTTTGCCATTGCTTATGCCTATGAGCGAAGTAGCCGGTCGTATGTCCGTTCAAATTGGGGCCCAGTTCTTAGAGAAACATTACGGCGGCCGGGGAGTGCTCCTTGGGGGGGTTCCCGGTGTACCTCCAGCTAAAGTGGTTATTATCGGCGGCGGTACAGTGGGTACCAATGCAGCAAAAATTGCCGTGGGTATGGGGGCAGATGTAACTATTATTGATAAAAACGTGGAGCGTTTGCAGTACCTCGATGATATTTTTGGCTCCCGCATTAAAACCCTTGTATCCAGCAGCTATAATATTATGGAAGCCGTAAAAGATGCCGATCTGGTCATTGGGGCAGTGCTCATTCCTGGAGCCAAAGCTCCCAAACTGGTTACAGAAGAAATGGTTAAAGCCATGCAACCCGGTTCTGTTATTGTGGACGTAGCCATAGATCAGGGCGGCTGTGTGGAAACCGCTGACCGGGTGAGCACCCACTCCAACCCGACTTACGTCAAACACGGAGTTATTCATTATGCTGTGGCCAACATTCCCGGTGCCGTTGCCCGGACATCTACTTATGCCCTAACCAATGTCACTATACCTTACGCTTTAGAGCTGGCCAATAAGGGCGTGGCTCGGGCCGTTAAAGAGGACATCGCGCTGGCCAGGGGCGTTAACGTAATTGACGGTAAGGTAACATACAAGGCTGTTGCCGAAGCCCTGAATTTAGAATACACTCCTCTGCATGAATTGATGGATGTGCCGGTAGATTTAATGCGTATTGCTTGAGGCCGTACTTGTATGTCGTAGTCCGAAGCAGTAAAATGATAATAGCGGGCCTCTCTTCCGAGAGGCCTCCTGTGTTATAACAGCCAATTTTTTAATAACTTTATGTGTAGTTATATACAAACATAAAGGGGTCCTTTAAATGAATGCTGGAAGTTATGACAACGTTCGCCCTGTTTGGGCCGAGGTGAATTTGGGAGCTATAGCTCATAACATACGGGAAATCCGGAAATTGATCCAACCCGGGACGAAACTGATGGCCGTGGTCAAGGCGGATGCCTACGGTCACGGGGCCATACCCGTAGCCCGGGTAGCTCTGGCCAGTGGTGCCCAGTACCTGGCCGTGGCTATCCTTGACGAAGCCCTGGCTCTTCGCCGGGAAGGTATAACTGCCCCTATTTTAATCCTGGGCTATACCCCTCCGGAACAGGCCTGCATATTAGTGGAGTATGATTTGACCCAAACCGTATTTTCCCTGGAGGTTGCCCGGGCCATTTCTGCCGCCGCCGAAACAGCGGGGAAAATTGTTCGAGTGCATATAAAGGTGGATACGGGGATGGGCCGTATAGGTGTCTTCCCTGATGAAGCGCCGGAGTTTGCAGAAGCTATTTCCCGGCTGCCGGGCATTTTTATTGAAGGGGTCTATACACACATGGCCTGCGCCGATGAACGGGACAAAACCTACACCTACTGGCAGTTCAGGCGCTTTAAAGAGGCACTGGCCGGTATTAAAGCCCGGGGGTTAACCATACCGCTTAAGCATGTGGCCAACAGTGCCACCACCCTGGATTTACCGGAAATGCATCTGGATATGGTACGGACGGGTATTATTATGTACGGCCTGTGGCCTTCTTCAGAGGTAAGGCGGGTGATCGATTTAAAGCCGGCCATGCAATTGAAGGCACGGGTAGCATATATTAAACGGGTGCCGGCCGGTACATCTATCAGCTACGGCCGCAAGTTTACCACCAACAGCCCCTCGATTATTGCCACTCTCCCCCTTGGCTATGCCGATGGCTGGTCCCGCCTGCTGTCCAATAAAGCCGAAGTATTAATTCATGGACAGAGGGCACCGCTGGTAGGTCGGGTGTGCATGGACCAGTGTATGGTGGACGTAACCCGAATTCCGGGGGTGCAGCCGGGGGACGAAGTCGTTCTCTTCGGAGTGCAGGGGGAGCAGTTTTTGCCCGTTGAGGAAGTGGCTTCCCATATAGGCACAATTAATTATGAAATGGTATGTATGATTAGTAAGCGGGTACCGCGTATTTATCTTAATGCTTGATACTGATACGGGCCGGGTTAAACCCGGCCCAATTTGCAGTTTTGTAGGCGACGGTTATCCGGGAACTGCTTCCCAGGAGCAAGGTAATTCTGGTTGACTTGAGGAAAAGGTTTTTGTATATTATTTGTTAACCAAACATTTACCTATGGTTAACGATAGGGGGGATAGAATTTTGCGGTTGTCGGTAAAAGAAATGGTTCTGGTGTCCATGTTTGCCGCTTTGACGGCAGTGGGAGCTTTCATTAAGATTCCCATTCCTTATGTGCCCTTTACCCTGCAGTTTCTCTTTGTCCTTTTTGCCGGGCTTTTGTTGGACAAGCGGCTGGCTTTTTTGAGCCAGGTAATCTATCTTGCCCTGGGATTGGCCGGACTGCCCATTTTTGCCCAGGGTGGCGGCCCGGCCTACGTGCTACAGCCCACCTTTGGTTACCTGGTGGGATTTGCCCTGGGCGCTTACGTTATCGGGGCGGTTGTAGAAAGGGTAAGGGAGAAGGGAGTACCCGGTTATTTTTTGGCCAGTATGGCCGGGCTCGTGGTGGTTTACGTCCTGGGAGTGATCCACCTGTACATAATTTTAAATTACGTGGTGCAAAAACCCTTCACCCTGGCCCAGGCGGTATGGTTTGGAGCCATTGTCTGTGCACCGGGAGATCTGTTTTTATCCCTGGTAGCCTCCCTGGTTGGCGGCAGGGTATATAAGACACTACAATCCGTCAATCCAGTCCACCGGGAGGTGTTTTAATGGGCAGGGGATATCTGGTTACCGGTACTGATACCGGTGTGGGCAAGACAGTCATCACCGCCGCCCTGGTGGGGGTCTGGCGTCGCCGTGGAATTAATGCCGTAGCCATAAAACCGGTACAGAGCGGGGCAGTTGAGGCCAACGGGCGGTTAGTCCCCGAGGATGTAGTTTTTTACCGTCATGTGGCCGGCCTGCCCCAGTCCATAGATGAGCTGAACCTTTATCGTTTTACCCCTGCAGTTTCCCCTCACCTGGCCGCAAAGCTTTCAGGGGAAAGAGTTGAACCATCACGGGTGGTGGATTTTTGCCGGGAAGTGCTTCAACGCTACGAGCTGGTCCTGGTAGAGGGGGCCGGGGGGTTGTGTGTGCCCCTTTCCGGTCCCGACTTTACCGTGGCCGACCTGGCCCGGGAGCTTTCCCTGCCCCTGCTGGTGGTGGCCCGCTCCGGGCTGGGCAGCATCAACCATACCGTGCTGACCGTAGCCTATGCTCAAAACAGAGGTCTTCCCGTGGCCGGAATAATTATTAACGGCCTAAAAGCGGGGGAGGCGGGTCCTGCGGAAAAGGACAACCCGGGGATTATTGCAACTATGACCGGCGTGCCCGTGCTGGGGATAGTACCCTACCTGCCGGGGGTCAGTGTGGAAAAGGGGAGCGCTGACGGGCTGGTGGAGACAGTGGAAAACACTGTGGTCTGGGAGGATTTGGTTCCCCGGATTTGCAGGTGCACTAGTACAGGATAAAAGTACTTACTTACTCCCTGCATGACACTTCAATCAAATGAGGAAACGTTGCCGCTTAAAATGGGCGAGTGGATCCAGCACTCACCAGGATTGCTGGCTCTTTTCGAAACCCGATTTGCCATTTAAACCTGGAACGCCGGGAGTATAGTCATATTTTGGTGAGTGCTGGGCGGCAGCCAACTGGGCAATATCCAGTCTATTTCTTCCGGAGGTGCTCGATTTGATTAAATACGATCCTGCCCTTTTGGAACAGTGGGACAAGCAGTATGTCTGGCATCCTTTTACCCAGATGCAGCAGTATGCCCGGGAAAAACCTTTGATCATTGCCCGGGGCGAGGGAAGCTACCTTATTGATGTAGAGGGAAACCGCTACCTGGATGGAGTTTCGTCCCTCTGGGTGACCGTACACGGCCACTGTCATCCCGCATTAAACCGGGCCATCAAAGAACAGCTGGATGAAATAGCCCATTCTACCCTGTTGGGTTTGGCCAACGTTCCCTCGATCCTCCTGGCCAAAAAGCTGGTGGAGATTACTCCCCCGGGACTCAGTAAAGTTTTTTACTCCGACGCCGGGGCCACCGCCGTGGAGATTGCCTTAAAAATGGCCTTTCAGTACTGGCAGCAAAAGGAAGGAGGGCGCTTCCGCAGCAAGACGAAGTTCATCTCCCTGGTGGAAGCCTACCACGGGGACACCATTGGTTCGGTCAGCGTGGGCGGCATATCCCTTTTTCACGGTATCTTTAAGCCTCTGCTTTTTGAATGCCTGCATGCTCCCGCTCCCTATTGCTACCGCTGCCCGCTGGAAAGAGAAAGGGAAAGCTGCGGGATGGCCTGTGCGGACCGGCTGGAGGAGTTGTTAAAGGAGCACCATCAGGAGGTTGCCGCTGTGATCATCGAACCCCTGGTTCAGGGGGCCGCCGGGATGATCACCGCACCGGACGGTTTCCTTCGCCGGGTGCGGGAACTATGCACCAGGTATAACGTTCTGCTGATTGCCGATGAGGTGGCGGTGGGTTTCGGCCGGACAGGTCGGCTCTTTGCCTGTGAACACGAAGGGGTTTCTCCCGATTTAATGTGCCTGGCCAAGGGTATTACCGGGGGCTATCTTCCCCTTGCCGCCACCCTGACTACCGATGAGGTTTACAGCGCCTTTCTGGGTAAACCGGAGGAAGGCAAGACCTTTTATCATGGCCATACCTACACGGGCAACCCCCTGGCCTGTGCTGCCGCCCTGGCCAGCATTGAGTTATTTGAAAAGGAAAATTTGCTGGCCGCCCTGCAGCCTAAAATAGAACTGCTGCACCGCAGGCTGGAAGGTTTCTGGGACCTGCCCCATGTGGGGGACATCCGCCAGCGGGGTATGATGGTGGGTATTGAGCTGGTGGCGGATAAGAAGACCAAACAACCTTACCCTAGGGGGGAGCAAGTGGGCCACCGGGTGATCCTGGAGGCCCGCCGGCGGGGGCTGGTTATCCGTCCCCTGGATAATGTGATCGTACTCATGCCCGTACTGACCATGTCGGAAGAGGAGTTAAACCAGGTCCTGGAGATCACTTATGAATCTATAGCCGTGGTCACGGGTAAGTAAAAAGTCACCTAATCCATTTCGTAGTGAGGCCTCCCCTTGCTGAAGGTGACGTGGTGCCGATAGGTGAACAAGGGAAAAGTTCGTCCCAACACCCCATGCCTGGATAATTAGTTGAAAGATAATGTCGCAAAACCAGACACTTGATGGGCGGCGGTCGTCCCTCAAGGAGCGACATTGCGGAGGGCCGGATACGAAACACGGCGCTGCCAGGTTTGCTCCGAGGCAAGCCGATGTTTCGTCCGGCCCGTAGCACGGAGCGACGGGGGACGACCGCCGCTCCGATAGTTATGCGACAGTATCTGAAAATCTTTTGGGGGGTTTTAGCTTATGTGGCAGGAGATAAAAAGTAAGGTTCTGGAAGGGGAGGGCTTAACCCGGGAAGAAGCCTTTGCCCTGGCCGGCTGGCCGCCGGAGAAACTGGGGGAGCTGCTGAACCTGTCCCGGCAGGTACGCCAGCGCTTCGGGGGCCGGGAAGTGGAGCTCTGTTCCATCATTAATGCCCGGTCTGGTCTTTGCAGTGAAGACTGCCGTTTTTGCGCCCAGTCCTCCCGCTACCGGACCGGGGCGAAAACCTATCCTTTGATTGGGCCGGAAGAGGCCCTGGAAAAGGCCCGGCGCATGGAAGCTGCCGGGGCGCGGCGTTTTGCCCTGGTGACCAGCGGCCGGGGCATTGGAGAGCAGGATTTTGGGCGGGTGCTGGACATTTACCGGGTGCTGCGGGCCGAAACCCGCCTGGAACTCTGCGCTTCCCTGGGGATCATTGATGGGGAGAAGGCCCGGCGTTTGAGGGAAGCAGGGGTAACCACCTACCATCACAATCTGGAAACCAGCAGGAGTTATTTTCCTAATATCTGTACCACCCATACCTTTGAGGAGAGGGTGATGACCATCCGGACCGCCCAGGCAGCCGGATTAAAGGTTTGTTCCGGCGGGATCATCGGTATGGGGGAAGTTCTAGCCGACCGTTTGGAAATGGTCCTGGAGCTGCGGGAACTGGGGGTAACATCAGTTCCGGTAAACATTTTAAATCCCATTCCCGGCACGCCCCTGGCCGGGCAAAAGTTCCTGCCGGTCGAGGAGATCTTCAAAACCCTGGCCCTTTTCCGCCTGATTATGCCCCGGGCCGTTTTACGCCTGTGCGGGGGGAGGGAGCCCGGTTTGAGGGAAAAGCAGCAAAAAGCCCTGAAAATGGCCATTAACGGGCTAATGATCGGCAACTATCTCACTACCCGGGGCAATGAAGTACAAGAGGACCTGGACATGATAGCCGCTGCGGGTTTAAGGCTGGCTGCCGGGGGCTGATCCTAAAAAAAGATGTAATTCCGGCGGTTACGCCTTGAGCCTTTCTACCAGTTCCTGATCGGGATCAACGGTAAGGGTGCGCTGTCCGGTGTAGATAACGTAACCGGGACGGGCTCCCCGGGGTTTGTGTACGTTTCTGCGCAGGGTATAATCCACCGGCACGTTTTGCGATTCCCTGGCCCGGCTGAAGTAAGCGGCCAGGGAGGCAGCTTCGACCAGGGTGGTTTGGGGAACGGGTCGTCCACCAGTCCGGATGAGCACGTGGGAACCGGGGATGTTCCTGGTGTGCAGCCAGATATCTTCGTCTTTGGCCAGGCGCAGGGTAAGATAATCGTTTTGCTTGTTGTTCCGTCCAACTAAAATGGTAAAACCATCGGTGGAAGTAAAAACAAGGGGCCGGGGTTTTCCCGGTTCCTTTTTCTTTCCCCTATTTGACGGTTTCAGGTAACCCTGCTCCTCCAGCTCCTCCCTTATCTCCATCAGTTCCGATACGGCTGTGGCCAGGATTATGGACGTTTCCACATCTTTTAAATAATCCAGCTCCCTGCGGGTTTGTTCGATCCGGTTGCTGGTTTCCTCTCTGGTTTGTTTAGCCTTGGTATATTTTTTAAAATAGGCCTGGGCATTTTGCAACGGGCTCAAGCGGGGATCGAGAGAGATGGTTACCATCTTTTTAGATGGATCGTAGAAATTTTCCAGGGTTACCTCGTTAACACCTTTTTTCAGGCGGTACAGGTTGGCCATAAGCAGTTCCCCGGAGATTTTATATTCTTCTGCCTGTTCGGCTTTGGCCAGGGTTTCTTCCTGCAGGGAAAGCTTATGGGATAGGCGGCTCATCTCCCGCCGCACAACGGCGAGCAGGGATTGTTTTTTACTTTTGTAATTCTGCTCCTCTTCTCTGGCGGTATAAAAGAGATCCACCAGTGCATTCATGTTGCCCTGCCGGCGGGAGAAAGCATGGAAGTGAGTTAGATCAAAGGCGGCAAATTCTTTCGGCCTGCCCTGTTCGTCCAAAATCAGGGAAGGCTGGAATTCTCCCCGGGCAATAGCGCCGGCCAGTTGTTTAATTGTTCGCCACAGGGCTACCAGTTCATATTCCCCGCAGTGATCCAGAATAAGGTCTTCTGCCAACCCGGCCCGGTAAAGTATCTCTTTGGCCATCACCTGGCTGATACCATCCAGGATGCGCTGTAAAACATTGGCTACAGGGGTTTCCAGGGGGGCTTCAAGCAACATCTGGCGGAATTCCTCTTCCTTCAATTCCAGAGGATTGAGTTTATGCTGTTCCGGAGGAGGTATGTATAACCGTCCGGGTAAAACCTCCCGGTGGCGGCTCACGGCGTAAGTATAACGTTTAATGGCGTCAATAATTTGTGCTCCGACGGGATTAACCAAAATGATGTTACTGTGCCGCCCCATAATTTCGCAGATAAGTTCTTTTATACAGGGCTCCCCCAGGTCGTCGTGGGTTTGGACCTGAAAAACCAGAACCCGGTCCAGCCCCCGCTGCAGGATTTTCTTGATACGTCCTCCCTCTAGGTGCTTGCGCAAAACCATACAAAACACCGGTGGAGAGGGTGGATTTTCCTTTGCTCGCCCGGTCAAATGTACCCGGGCGTTTTCCGGATGAGCGGAAAGCAGCAGGCGTGCCCGGGTTCCCGGGCGGTGAATGAGCAAATGTACCTCCAGGGGAGAGGGCTGGTATATTTTATCAATACGTCCCCCGAGCAGCTCCCCATCCAGTTCCTTACGTATTGCTGCCATTACCAGTCCGTCAAAGGGCATAAGGAAATTCCTTCTTTCCCAGTCCTCAAGAGCATTTTAATCAGGGATAACATGCTAAAGCCGGTTCATAAACACTTGTTAACAGTTTATCACTCCGGCCGGTGCAGTGCAAGGTGTGGCAGAACCGGGACACGGTGAACAGGAGTACCGCTTGCCAAATTGCCTGGTGCGCAGGCTTCATATGTGAAAGAGTGTGGCCACCCTTTATATCCCGGGGTTATTTTTGCCGGTATACAGGCATAAGCTTAAGTTGGGACAAACTGTAAATGTAGGGGTGAGGGCCAATGCCGGAACAATGGTACTCCTTAACTGGTGAAGAAGTAGCGGCAGTGCTTAAAACAAACCCGCACCGGGGTCTTGACGAGCGGGAAGCCAGGGATAGGATCAGTCGTTTTGGGCCAAATGAACTGACCAGGCAACCCCCGGTACCTTTATGGCGAATATTCATGGAGCAATTTAAGGATTTTATGGTCTTAATTTTGCTGGGAGCTACTGTTATTTCCGGGTTTTTAGGAGAATTCCTGGATGCTGCAACAATTATTATCATTGTAATTATTAATGCCATTTTAGGATGTATACAAGAATACCGGGCAGAGCGCTCCATGGAAGCTTTAAAGCAGCTTACCGCGCCCGAAGCCAGGGTGGTTAGGGAGGGCAATGAGAAAAAGATTCCCGCTGCAACTCTGGTACCCGGTGATGTGGTGCTGCTCGAAGCGGGCGATCGGGTACCGGCAGACCTGCGTTTAATACAGGCGGTAAACCTGGAAATAGAGGAATCCGCTCTAACAGGTGAGTCCCTTCCTGTGAAGAAGAGGGTAGAACCCATTCTGGAAAAGGTTACTCCCGGTGATGCCCGTAATATGGCCTATCAGGGAACAGTGGTAACCCGGGGACGGGGCAGGGGAATTGTGGTGGCAACAGGAATGGCCACCGAAATGGGCCGTATAGCCGGGTTAATTCAAGAGGCTGGTGGTGAAGAGACTCCCCTGCAACGCCGTTTGGCCCAGTTGGGCCGGTGGCTGGTGGCTTTTTGCCTGCTGATTTGTGCTCTGGTGGTGGCGGTGGGTATTTATCGCGGTGAGCCGGCTGGCCAGATGTTCCTGGCGGGGGTTAGCCTGGCTGTGGCGGCCATTCCTGAGGGGTTACCTGCTATTGTCACTGTCGCCCTGGCCATTGGAGTACAGCGCATGATCCGGCGCCGGGCCATAATCCGCAAGCTGCCGGCCGTGGAGACCCTGGGCTGTGCTACAGTAATCTGTTCCGATAAAACCGGAACTTTAACGCAAAATGAAATGACGGTACGCCGGGCAATTATAGGGCAATTTCCCGTTGAATTTACGGGAGAAGGTTATGATCCCAAAGGAGAGGTGGTTACTACTCTTTCTCCCCATACTGAAGAATTTCAATTATTTTTTAAGATTGCTGCTCTGTGCAATAATGCCCTACTTACCCGCAGCGGGGTATCAATAGGGGGGATGTTTCGTACCCTGGCTCGCCGGGAGTCACCTGTATGGTCCATTAATGGTGATCCCACCGAAGGGGCATTGCTGGTTATGGCGGCTAAAGCAGGGTTCTGGCGGGAAGAGCTGGAGCGTTGCGAGCAAAGGGTGATGGAGATTCCTTTTGATTCCGAGCGCAAGCGTATGTCTGTGGCTTATAAGCAAAAGGACGGTACCCTGGCTGCCTATGTCAAGGGAGCTCCCGATGTTGTACTCGAGTTATGCACTCACCATTACCATCACGGTCGAATAATTCCTTTAACTCCTCACCAGAGGGAGGAAATCCTGCGTCAAAATGCCAGCATGGCTTCTGGTGCCTTGCGTGTTCTGGCCCTGGCCTGGCGCAGGTTGGGTCCAAAATCTCCTGAAGAGCTAACAGAGGCAGAAGTAGAACAAAATCTGGTTTTTGTAGGCCTTGCGGGTATGATCGATCCGCCCCGGCCGGCTGCGTTGAGCGCCGTACAGCGTTGTCGCCGGGCCGGAATTAAAGTGGTAATGATTACCGGGGATCATCGCCTTACTGCAGCGGCTGTGGCCAGGGAAATGGGGATACTGGGAGGACAGAGACGTATTATAACTGGACAAGAACTGGATCAGCTGGATGATGATCAATTAAGAAAGGTAGCCGGGGAAGTAGCCGTATACGCCCGGGTTTCACCCCGTCATAAACTGCGCATTGTTCGGGCATTGAAAGAAGCGGGACACATAGTAGCCATGACCGGAGATGGGATTAATGATGCCCCGGCAATTAAAGAGGCAGATATCGGTATCGCCATGGGCATAACGGGTACGGACGTTACCAAAGAAGCTTCTTCCATGGTTCTGGCCGATGATAATTTTACCACCATCGTGGCGGCCATAGAGGAAGGGCGGGGTATTTATGATAATATCCGCAAGTTTATTCGATATCTCCTTTCCTGCAATGTGGGAGAGGTACTGGTTATGTTTTTCGCTGTGCTGGCCGGGCTTCCTCTACCCCTTTTACCCATTCAAATTTTGTGGATGAACCTGGTTACTGACGGTTTGCCGGCCCTGGCTTTAGGGGTGGATCCACCGGATGCCGATATAATGTACCGTTTGCCCCGGCACCCCCGGGAGAGCATTTTTGCTCACGGTCTGGCCTGGCGTATCCTGGGTAGCGGATTAACCATTGGTGTGTGTACCTTGCTGGTCTTTGCCGGTGTTCATGTTTTCAGTCAGGGCTGCCTGGAGCTTGCTCGAACCATGGCTTTTAATACTCTGGTATTTTCCCAGTTGTTTTTTGTCTTTACCTGTCGTTCGGAAAAGCATACCATTTGGGAAATAGGGTTATTCTCCAATCCTCATTTGCTCATGGCCGTTCTCTGTTCTATATCTTTACAGCTGGCGGTTACCTATGTTCCTTATTTACAGCCGGTATTTCATACTGTACCCCTAAATCTAACACACTGGTTACTAATAATTTTGATCTCCCTGGCTCCACCTTTATTGAATACCGTCTACAGGCACCTGCAGTTGCGGGCCAGGGAAAAAGTTATGTATATTAAAGTATAGGGACCAAATTTTTAATCTTTTGCAGGAAAACCACTATATAAGGCGAAGTAATAATTTTGTCCTTTCAAGGTTGGGAAATAATTTATTAAAGGGGTACCGTCTCCAGGAACAGAAGACGGGTATTGTACCTCTAATGAGGAGGGCTTTCCTGCTTGGAATTTTTTAAAATGCATGGCCTGGGGAACGACTTTATTCTGGTGGACCTGACTAAACAGGAATGGCCGGAGGGAAGAGATTTACCGGAATATGCCCGGCGCTTATGTCATCGCCACCGGGGCATTGGAGCTGACGGGCTGGTGCTAATCCGTCCCAGCCCCAATGCCGATGTTTTTATGCAAATCATCAATTCTGATGGCACTGAGGCAGAAATGTGTGGCAACGCCATCCGTTGCGTGGCTAAATATCTCTACGAACGGGGCGGGATTGAAAAAGAAGTGATGCATATTGAAACCCGGGCCGGAGTAATGATTCCCCGCCTGTTGGTGGAAAAGGGACGGGTGGCAGCAGTGCAGGTAAACATGGGTATTCCCCGTTTGGAAAGGGAGGAAATACCCATGATTGGCCCGGGGGGGATGGTGATCAATGAACCCCTGGTTCTTGAAGGACAGACCTTTTATATAACTGCCGTTTCTATGGGTAATCCCCACTGTGTGCTTTTTGTACCCGATGTAGAACAGGTAGACCTGTACGGTTTGGGGCCCAAACTGGAAAATCACCCCTCTTTCCCTCGAAAAACTAACGTCGAATTTGTGCAGGTTTTAAGCAGGGATGAGGTTAAGGTGAGGGTTTGGGAGCGGGGTGCCGGACCTACCCTGGCCTGCGGTACAGGTGCCTGTGCCACTGTGGTGGCAGGTGTGCTGAACAACCTGACGGGTCGTAAGGTCATGGTTCACCTTCCGGGAGGAACCCTGGACATTGAATGGGGAGAAGATGGACATCTTTTTATGACGGGACCGGCAGAAGAAGTATTTTGCGGTCATATTCCCTGTGTCTAGAAAAAGGAGGTATCAATTTTGCGATTTGAACAAGCACAACGCCTGAAAAATTTATCCCCCTATCTCTTTGCCCGCGTGGAACGGTTGATTGAGGAAAAAAAAGCTGCCGGTGTAGACATAATAAGCCTGGGGATAGGCGATCCTGACCAACCTACTCCAGATCATATTATTGAGGAACTGATTAAAGAGGCCCGTAATCCGGCCAATCACCAGTATCCATCTTCTGTCGGGATGCTCTGCTACCGGCAAGCGGTTGCTAGCTGGTATGCCAGGCGGTTCGGGGTACAATTGAATCCTGAGACCGAAGTGGTTGCCCTTATCGGTTCCAAGGAAGGTATTGCTCATATTTCCTGGTGCTACTTGAACCCCGGGGATACGGTGCTGGTACCAGACCCGGGTTATCCTGTTTATGCCGGAGGAGCTATTCTGGCCGGGGCAGTTCCCTATTACATGCCATTAAAGGCTGAGCGGGGGTATCTCCCTGATCTGGCTTCTATCCCCACAGAAGTGGCCCGCCGGGCGAAAATGATATTTATCAACTATCCCAACAACCCTACAGGTGCGGTAGCTGACGAAGCATTCTTTGCGGAAGTGGTTGCTTTTGCCCGGGAATTTAACGTGCTGGTTTGTCACGATGCTGCTTACACGGAAATAGCTTTCGATGGTTACCGCGCGCCCAGCTTTTTGCAGGTTCCCGGTGCCAAAGAGGTGGGTATAGAGTTTGGCTCCGTTTCCAAACCCTTTAATATGACTGGCTGGCGGATAGGTTGGGCTGCAGGTTGTCCTGAGGTTATCGAGGCACTGGGTCGCCTGAAATCCAACCTGGATTCCGGGCAATTTCAGGCCATCCAGTATGCTGCCATGGCAGGATTAAATGGTTCGCAGGAAGTTATCAGCCGGGTAAACGAACTTTACCGTGAGCGCAGGGATATCCTGGTGGAAGGTTTGAATTCTCTGGGCTGGAAACTGGAAAAACCAAAAGCAACTTTTTATATCTGGGCTCCCGTTCCCACCGGGTATACCAGCGAATCTTTTGCGGAGCTGGTACTGGAAAGAACCGGGGTGGTAATAACGCCAGGTACCGGTTATGGTGCCAACGGGGAAGGTTATTTCCGGATATCTCTAACTGTAGACACCGCCCGTTTAAAGGAAGCGGTGGAACGGTTAAAGAGTAATCTCGGGCCGGTCAAATTCTAAACTACTGCAGGAGATGATCAACTGTGAGGCTGGCAGACAGGGCTAAAAACATCAGTCCCTCACCCACTCTGGCCATCGATGCCCGGGCCAAGAAAATGATTGCTGCCGGGGAAAAGGTGATTAATTTTGGTGCTGGTGAGCCGGATTTCGATACTCCAGAACATATAAAAGAGGCGGCCATGGCCGCTATCCGTATGGGAAAGACCAGATATACCCCGGTGGGTGGTATTCTGGAATTAAGGGAAGCCATTGTAAAAAAACTGAAGGTTGATAACGGCCTGGATTACACCACAGACCAGATAGTGGTTTCTGTGGGGGCCAAGCATTCACTTTATAACGCCATGATGGTGCTCCTGCAACCGGGAGATGAGGTTATCCTGCCGGCACCTTATTGGGTTACTTACCTGGAGCAAATAAAGCTTGCTAGTGCCGTACCTGTAATTATCCAGACCAGCCAGGAAAACGGCTTTAAATTGACGGCTGAGCAGCTTCGTTCGGTCATCAGTCCCCGTACCAGGATGGTCATTTTAAACTCTCCCGGTAACCCAACCGGGGCGGTATACAGCAGGGATGAATTGTTGGAGCTCGGGAAAGTAATTGAAGAATTCGGCCTGGTAGTCATTTCCGATGAAATATATGAAAAGCTGATCTATGATGATTACCGCCATATTAGTATAGCCTCTTTGAGCCCGGCCTTAAAAGAACTGACTGTGATTATCAACGGCATGTCCAAGGCTTACGCCATGACGGGATGGCGCATTGGTTATGCTGCTGCTCCTGCGGAAGTGGCTAAAGCTATGGTTGATTTACAAAGCCATTCCACGTCCAACCCTACCTCTATTGCTCAGGCGGCCAGTGTGGCGGCTCTAACCGGAACCCAGGAACCCTTAAAGGAGATGGTGGCGGAGTTCCGGCGGCGGCGCGATTACATGCTTCAGCGCTTGAACGCCATGCCGGGGATTTCCTGTAGCACTCCCCATGGAGCCTTTTATGTTTTTCCTTCAATAGCCGGGTATATTGGTCGTCAGTATAAGGGAAGGCGAATAAACGGCGCCAGTGATCTGGCCAGCCTTCTCCTGGATGAAGTTAAAGTGGCGGTGGTTCCCGGAGTGGCTTTTGGTGATGACCGCTGCTTCCGTCTTTCCTATGCCACTTCCATGGAAAATATTGAGGAAGGGCTTAACCGCATTGAACAGTTTATCTCCCGGATTGATTAAGGGGAACGAAATCGTTCCCCTTGCTCTAACATTTATAAGGAAAGGAGCAGGATTTGTTGCTTAAAAGCATGACCGGTTTCGGCCGGGGTGAAGCATACGGGGAGAGCAAGAAATTTACGGTGGAACTTAAATCCGTCAATCATCGTTTTTGCGAAGTTATACTGCGCTTACCCCGAAATATGGTTTCCCTGGAGGATCGGGCCAGAAGGCTAATTCAATCCCGCATCTCCCGCGGAAGGATAGACGGTTACTTTTCGGTGGAGGAATGCAGTGAGCAGGAGCCGGTTGTAAAAGTTGACAAAGCCCTGGCAGCATCGTATTATAAGGCAATGGAAGAATTAAAGGTAACCCTGGGTTTAACTGATCCTGTTACCATCCAGCATCTGATTAACCTGCCGGGGTTACTGGTGTTGGCTGAACCCGAGGAAGAGGTTGAAACCTGGTGGCCTGTTATTTCCCAGGCCATCGAACAGGCTCTGGATAGTTTGATGGAAATGCGCCTGGCCGAAGGTAAGCAACTAAAAATGGATTTGATCCGTCGCCTGGAAAGAATTGCAGAAATAAACGGGCAAATAAAGGCCAGGGCGCCAGAGGTGGTAACAGAATACCACGAACGCTTGCTACAAAGAATAAGGGAATGGTTGCCAGATATTCCACTGGATCAGAACCGGCTGGCCATGGAGGTAGCCATCTTTGCCGAACGCTCTAATATTACTGAAGAAGTGGTACGGCTGGCCAGCCATATAAGTCAATTTCGCGAATTACTGGAGAAAGGTAGCCCCGTTGGTCGCAAGCTGGATTTTTTGATTCAGGAGATGAACCGGGAAATCAACACCATTGCCTCCAAGGCTCCTGATATTGAGATTAGCCAGATGGTAGTAGAGGTAAAAAGTGAACTGGAGAAAATGCGGGAGCAGGTTCAAAATATTGAATAATCCCGTGACGGGGGGGAAAGTAATGGACATTAGACTGATAAATATTGGCTTTGGTAATATTGTTTCGGCGAATCGTATTGTGGCCATTGTCAGCCCTGAATCAGCTCCCATTAAACGCATTATCAATGAGGCGCGCGATCAGGGCAAGCTTGTCGATGCTACTTACGGGCGTCGTACCAGGGCGGTAATTATCACCGATAGCGATCATGTAATTCTCTCTGCTGTACAGCCGGAGACGGTGGCCCATCGTCTGGTTAACAAGGAGAGTACATCAGCCCAGCTGGAAGAGCGAGCGGATGAATAACTATGAAAGCTGAGGGTATATTGATGGTGTTATCCGGCCCTTCGGGGGCCGGTAAGGGCACCGTTTGCCGGGCTTTGCTGGAAAAGCAACCGGGCATTCACCTCTCCATCTCCGCTACGACCAGGAAGCCACGGGCAGGGGAAGTGGACGGAGTTAATTATTTTTTTGTATCCCGGGAAAAATTCCAGCAAATGGTTGATGCTGGAGAATTGCTGGAATGGGCAGAGGTTTACGGCAACTATTACGGTACACCTTTGAAGGCTGTGAAAGATGCCCTGGCCAGGGGTGAGGACGTGCTCCTGGAGATCGATGTCCAGGGGGGATTGCAGGTAAAAAAGAAATTTCCCTCGGCAGTGCTGGTTTTTCTCCTCCCTCCTTCACGGGCTGTACTGGTTGAACGTCTTACCGGCCGGGGTACGGATTCTGCCGAAGAAATTCAGCGGCGATTACACTGGGCCAATACGGAGTTGGGTTTCCTTAAACGTTACGATTATGTGGTGATTAACCGGCAGGTAGAAGAGGCTGTTGCTACTCTGCAAGCCATTATTTTAGCTGAAAAATGTCGTCCCCAGCGCCTGAAAATAGATGAAAGCTGGGGTAATTTAAGTGACTTCTAGAATAAAATACCGGTAGTGCGGGGGATGGCTGTGAATCAACCTTCTCTGGATGAATTAATGAAGAAAGTTGATAGCCGTTATACGCTGGTCGTGGTGGTGGCAAAAAGGGCGAGAATGTTAACCGAAAAGGGTGAGGAGGATGACCCGGTAACCAAACCGGTTACCAGGGCACTGCATGAGGTAGTACAGGGGCAAATTCGTTACCGGCGGACCAAACATGGAGTTAAGTGAGATGAGAGGAGAAGAAGGTATGCTTTCAGGTAAATCCGTTATCCTGGGTGTAACCGGGGGAATTGCCGCTTATAAAGCTGCCGAACTGGCTAGTGCCCTCGTTAAAACCGGTGCCCTGGTAGATGTAGTCATGACACGGGCCGCACAGGAGTTTGTGCAACCCCTAACTTTTACTGCACTAACAGGTAGACCGGTATATACCGCTCTTTTCGGTCATCTTCCTGACGGTGAAACTATTCCCCATGTTGAGCTGGCCAGGAAGGCCGATTTAATTGTCATAGCGCCAGCGACGGCAAATGTTCTGGCCAGGCTGGCTTATGGTCATGCCGATGATCTTTTAAGCACCCTGGTTTTGGCGGCAACCTGTCCTGTGCTCCTGTGCCCGGCCATGAATGTTCAGATGTATGCTCATCCGGCGGTACAACAAAACCTCAAACGGCTTGCTGAATTGGGTTACCATATTATTGAGCCAGCTGAAGGCCGTCTGGCCTGTGGTGCGGAGGGTAGGGGACGTTTGCCGGCTCCCGAAATCATTCTGGAATACATTGAGGGATTATTATCTTCACCGGCTGATTTCAAGGGATTGAAAGTCCTGGTTACTGCCGGGGGAACCAGGGAGCCGGTGGACCCGGTACGCTACATTTCTAACCGCAGCTCAGGTAAAATGGGGTATGCCCTGGCGGCGGCGGCCTTACAGCGTGGGGCTACGGTTACCCTCGTATCAGCTCCCACCAGTTTGAGCCCGCCTGCAGGGGTGGAACTGGTTTCCGTTGAGACTGCTCAACAAATGTATGAAGCAGTAATGGAACGATTTCCTGCGCAGGATATAGTGATTAAAGCAGCGGCGGTGGCTGACTATCGTCCCAAAATAGTGGCCAGCCACAAAATAAAAAAGCAGGAAGGAACCCTGCTTCTTGAACTGGAAAAGAACCCCGATATACTGTATGAATTGGGGCAACGAAAAAAACCAGATCAAACTCTGGTAGGATTTGCTGCTGAAACTGAGGAACTGGAAAAAAATGCTCATCATAAACTGCACGCTAAAAATTTGGATTTGCTCGTAGCCAACGATGTAACGCGGCCGGGGGCGGGTTTCGGTAGTGATACCAATATTGTTAAATTGTTTTACCGTGATGGTCGCATTCAATCCTTACCGCTAATGGATAAGAAAACGCTGGCACACCGCATTCTCGATGCTATTAGAGAACTTCGTTCTACCGGGAATAGCTACAGTTAGATATTTTACCATAAGGTTAAAAATATTTGCTGTCCTTCTTTGGTGGCTTTAACCAGCTCACAATGGCGCAGGACGGCAAATTGTCTTTCCAGTTCCCATGGGGGCAGATTTAAAAAGCTGGCCACCTCTTCTTTGGTTACTTTCCCTTTTTCTTTAATGTATGCATAAATTTTTTGTTGAAGTGGGGTCAAACCTGCCGTACCTGTTTGTCCCAATTGTTTTCTGGTAGCTGTGGCACTGGCTACAGCAGTCGGGTCACAGGGTTTTGGAGGCTGGAGGGCGGCAATATAACAGTCCTCACATAGAGTTTGCCCGTAATAATCATAGCTGTCCTGGGGCAGTATTTCTTCCTGGCATCTGGCACATTTCATGGAAAATCAACTCCCTTAACAAAATTATTTATAATTTCTCTAAACCTTCCTGCAACTTGGTCAGCAGGCGGATAAGGGTTTCCTTTTCTTCGGGGTTTAAACTGGCTGTGGCCTGCTTCAGTAAATTCATGTGCAGAGGTAAAACTCCGTGAATAAGCTGTACAGCCCGGGGAGTAAGTTGAGCGCGAATCACGCGCCGGTCTTTAGGATCAACCGCCCGAACCACCAGCCCGTCCCTTTGTAAGCGATCAATCAGTCCGGTAATATTGGCCCGGCTTACCAGCATGCGCTCCCCCAGTTCGGAAAGGGGGAGGCCTTCTTCCCCTGCATAGTAAAGTTCCATTAGAGCATTAAATTTGGGCTGGGAGAGGTTAAAATGGGCCAAATGCCTGGCCAGCAGGTCTTCAAGCAGATCCATGGTTCGGGTTAGCTCAATCACGGTGCGTACGGCCAGATAACCTTCTCCCTGGATTTGATTGTTTTCTGGAGGCAAGAAAAATCCTCCCATTCAAAAGTATTCCGTACTTTAATTGTAAATATATTAAATATTTTCGTCAATGGCTGATCCCATTTTTTATGGCCTGGTTTTCAGAATGGTTCCCCGGGGTGTATCTTTTTCGTTTTCCGGGTAGTAAAATATACCAGGGGTGATTTGCCATGTTTCTCCATCCCTGGTTTTCCATACCTCAGCATTCACATGGGGATAAGTGGC
The DNA here is from genome assembly GCF_000686645.1 of Desulfofundulus thermocisternus DSM 10259. Classification (NCBI taxonomy): domain Bacteria; kingdom Bacillati; phylum Bacillota; class Clostridia; order Eubacteriales; family Peptococcaceae; genus Desulfofundulus; species Desulfofundulus thermocisternus. The sequence continues at coordinate 60,764 of NZ_JMLG01000006.1, read as the reverse complement.
GCCAGAATGACAGGGTTGACATCAGGCTCGGGGAGATGAACATGATTATGAGCCGGCGCAGTAAACTGGATGTGCCGGCGGAGTTTGCAGCCTTTATTCCAAGGGCTGAGATACGGCGCCGTTATTATAGCAATGGTGAGCTGGTTCAGGAAGAAGAATTTATCTTAAATAGTATTACCATTACCCATGCACCCCGTTTTCCTGCGCAGGAAAGTCGTTCACCCGCGCTGATGAGTGATAAAAATGCCATAACAGGTGACTCGCCGGTTAATAAAACTAATTACCAGGAAAGAAGGAGTAAAAAAATCCCGGAAGTTTCTGTTCCACCTCCGGGAGAATGTATACCCCGTTTAAAGTTCGGCGGCAGGGAGAGATAAGGTTTGCAAGCGGAAGTGCTGGTGTCTATAGCTCACCATCAGGTGGACAAGGTTTTTTATTATAATATACCTCCATCCCTGGCGGGCAGGGTTCAGGTTGGCAGCCGGGTACTGGTACCCTTTGGCCGTCGAAAAATAGAAGGTTATGTAGTTGGTCTTAACCCGGCACCAAATCAAGAAGAATTAAAAGATCTGGCTGCCCTGCTGGATGAAGATCCCATTTTTACTCCCCTTCAGCTGGCACTTGCCCGCTGGATGGCGGCGTATTACCTCTGCCCCACAGTGAAGGCCTTGCGGGCAATTATCTGGCCTTTACTTCAGATAAAGGGGCCGAAAAAGGTAAAAGGATTGTGGCCTGCAGTTTGCGGTAATGTTCCCGATCCCCGTCGTGCTCCTAAGAGCGCAGCAGTATGGGAGGTTATTCAGGCCCGCCCCGGCCTCACCAGGAAAGAGCTGGCAGAGGCGGCCGGTGTTTCTCCGCGAGTGGTGGACTCCATGGTGGCCAGGGGGCTTTTAGCCAGCAAGGAACGCATTGAACTCAGAGATCCGTGCCGGAACCTGCCTGAAAAAAGGAGTGTTCCGCCCGTTCTTTATGAAGAGCAGTTGCGGGCGGTAAAAAAAATTATTGAGGCACTGGATAAAAAGGACGGGCGGCATGTTTTTTTACTTCACGGGGTAACGGGTAGCGGGAAGACAGAGGTTTACCTTCAGGCTATTGCCGCAGCTCTTAACCGGGGGAAGCAGGCCATTGTACTGGTTCCGGAAATTGCTCTGACCCCACAGATGATTGATTTATTCAGGAGTCGTTTTGGCCATCAGGTGGCTGTTCTGCATAGTCGCCTTTCTGACGGGGAAAGATATGATGAATACCATCGCCTGCGTACGGGAGAGGCGAAGGTGGTTCTGGGAGCTCGTTCGGCTATTTTTTCCCCCCTGGAAAAACCGGGTTTAATCATTTTAGATGAGGAGCACGAGCCTTCTTACAAACAGGAGGAAAGCCCCCGTTATCATGCCCGGACGGTAGCCCTGCGTTTGGCCGGATATACCGGGGCAGTGGTGGTTCTGGGCAGTGCAACGCCTTCTTTGGAATCTTATTGCCAGGCTGCTGGTGGGGGAACGTATCAGTTGCTGGAATTGAACCAGCGGGTGGGCGAGCTTACCTTGCCTTCCGTTCATCTTATCGATTTGCGCCGGGAGCTACGAAAGGGAAATAAGGGGATTTTTTCCGGAGTTCTTCAGGAAGCCATAGCCGATCGTCTGTCCCGCCGGGAGCAGGTCATCCTTTTTTTGAACCGGCGGGGTTATTCCACGCTGGTAGTATGCCGGGAATGCGGGTTAGTTTTGAAATGCCCCCACTGTGATATTTCCCTTACCTATCATGCCAGCGGGCGGCTGCGCTGTCACTACTGCAATTACAGTGTAATGGCTCCTTCTTTATGTCCCGGTTGTGGTAGCCATTATGTAGCTTACCTGGGCATGGGAACCCAGAAGGTGGAACAGGAAATCCGTCGCTTATTCCCTGCGGCCCGTGTTCTGCGCCTGGATAGCGATACGGTAGGCCGGCGTGGCGCGCACAGGGAAATCATAGAAACTTTTCGCGAGGGTGAAGCGGACATTCTGGTAGGTACTCAGATGGTTGCCAAAGGTCTGGATATTCCCGGCGTGACCCTGGTGGGGGTAATTAATGCTGATATTTCCCTTCATATGCCTGATTTTCGGGCAAGTGAGCGTACTTTTCAATTGCTCACCCAGGTAGCAGGTCGATCAGGACGGGGCAAAAAAAAGGGAGAAGTAATGATCCAGACCTATTCCCCGGAACACTATGCTATAACCTGTGCCCAAAACCATGATTACCGGGGATTTTACCGCCGGGAAATGGCCTTGAGACGGGCTCTGGGTTACCCTCCTTTTACGCATCTTGCCCGGTTGCTGGTTACAGGGAAATTGGAAAGGGAGGTTCAGGAGGCAGCAGATTTCCTGGCGCAGGCAGTTCGAACCACAAACGCGCCTGTAGAGTTGCTGGGACCAGCTCCTGCTCCCATCGGCCGGATTAAAGATCGTTACCGCTGGCATCTGGTTTTAAAAGCTCCAGTTCAAAATTTTTTACGGGAAGCGGCTACAGCTGCGATGAACGGTTTTTACAATATGAGTAATTATCGCCGGGTACAAGTTTCCGTAGATATTGCTCCACAGAGTATGATGTAATTGGGGAGGTTTTAAAAATGGCAGTTTTTAAGATTGTACTTTTTGGAGATGAGATTTTACGGGAAAAAGCTAAACCGGTTACCAAAATTACCCCCAATATTCACAAGCTCCTGGACAACATGAAGGATACCATGTATCATGCCCGGGGGGTGGGGCTGGCTGCGCCCCAGATTGGAGTTTCCAAACGGGTGATTGTGGTAGACACCGGGGAAGGCTTGATTGAACTAATTAATCCTGAAATAGTGGAGGCCCGGGGAGAAGATACTGATACTGAAGGATGTTTAAGTTTGCCCAATGTGGTAGGTGAAGTAACCAGGGCCGCTGAGGTGCGGGTTAAAGGAATGGACAGGTACGGAAATGCGGTAGAACACCATGCCCGGGGGTATCAGGCCAGGGCGTTGCAGCATGAAATTGATCACCTGGATGGTATACTATTTATCGACCGGGCTGTGCGTATTCGACGCATCAATCCAGGGTCATGATTGGAAGAGGGGAAAAATTATGCGTGTCGTATTTATGGGCACACCGGACTTTGCAGTGCCCGCTTTGCATGCCCTGGTAAATGCAGGGTATCCGGTGGTAGGGGTAGTTACCCAGCCCGACCGCCCCAGGGGGAGGGGTGGGCGAATACAGCCCCCTCCAGTAAAGCAAGCTGCTCTGCGTATGGGATTACCAGTTTTGCAGCCTGTGCGGGTGAGGGATGATTATTTTATCGAACAGCTTAGAGAACTTAAGCCGGATATAATTGTGGTAGCGGCTTACGGGCAGATCCTGCCACCTTCCATACTTTACCTTCCGCCCAGGGGTTGTGTTAATATTCATGCTTCTTTATTGCCGCGCTACCGGGGGGCAGCTCCTATTCACCGGGCAATTATGAACGGAGAAAGGGAAACCGGTGTTACCATTATGCTTATGGATGAAGGCCTGGATACGGGTGATATTCTTTTGCAACAGGCCGTGTCAATTGAGGAAACAGATAACGCCGGGGTGCTCCATGATCGGCTTGCCCTGCTGGGGGCGGAACTTTTGCTAAAGGCTCTCCAACTTTTAAAACAGGGTAATCTCCGGAGACGTCCTCAGGAGGACAGCCTGGCCACTTACGCACCACCTTTAACCCGGGAAGATGAAATAATCAACTGGGAGAGAGCGGCCCGGGACTTATATAACCAGATCCGGGGACTGGACCCCTGGCCTGGCGCCCGAACCTGGTGGGAAGGAAAGGTTTTAAAAGTATGGCGGGTGTCGATAAAGGGAGAAGGCAATCCAGTAAAAGGAGTGATTCCCGGCCAGGTGGTTACCGCAGGTGAAGAGGTGCTGGTGGCTACAGGAAAGGGTTATTTATCTTTACAGGAGGTACAGCTGCAGGGAGGGCGACGTTTACCGATCGCAGATTTTTTACGCGGCCATAACCTGGTTCCAGGAACGGTTCTGGGTCGGTGAAGGGCGATGAATACCCATAAGCGGCTTTTTTTAGGTCTTTTAGGAGCCAGCCTGTTACTGGTAGCATTTTTGGCGGTAGGCACCTGGTACTTGATTTTTAATCCGGCCCGTTCCCTGGCCTATCAGGTAATCCTCTTGATCATGGTTTTTCTTCTGGCAGGGATTTTCTTCTTGGCTTTAAGTGGTCTGGCAGGAATAGTAATTACCTTGCTGGCAGCCCGTGCCTTTGAGCCCCTGCAGGCGCCAATACGAATAGCTGTAAATTTATTTTTTCCCGTAGCCCTTGTCCTTGGTCGGTTATTACGTATAGATCCTGACCGGATAAAGAAATCATTTATTGAAGTTAATAACCAGATGGTACAGGCCAGAAACCTCAGGGTACCTCCGGAAGAACTGCTATTGCTTGTACCCCATTGCCTGCAATACAGTGAATGCCCGTATAAAATTACAGTTCACATGGATAACTGCCGCCGCTGCGGCAGGTGCTGTATAAGTAAGTTACTGGATTTAAGAGATAGATATGGATTTAATATGGGTCTGGCTACGGGAGGTACCCTGGCTCGTAAATACGTGCGGGAATACCGGCCCCGGGCAATTGTAGCTGTAGCTTGCGAACGGGATCTGGTCAGCGGCATTTTGGATAGCAATCCCATTCCTGTTCTGGGGGTGACCAATGAACGTCCCTTTGGCCCCTGTTTTAATACCTCTGTTTCCGTACCTTCAGTGGAAAGAGCAATCCGGTACTTTTGCGGCTCGAATAAGGGGTGATAAGTGTTGGATCGGGTAAATGCCCGGGAAGTAGCCTTAAAAGTTTTATATGCCGTGGATCAGGAACAGGCTTATGCCAACCTGGCCCTGGATCGTATTCTGGAACACTACCGTCCGGGTAAGCTGGATCGGGCTTTCGCAACTGAACTGGTATATGGTGTCCTGCGCCGTTTAAATACCATTGACTGGCTTTTGGGTCATTTTTTACATCAGCCCCTGGCTTCCCAGAATCCGTGGATACGTAATATACTTCGCCTGGGTGCTTACCAAATAATTTACCTGGAACGGGTTCCTGATGCAGCTGCATGCAACGAATCCAGTGAACTGGCCCGCCGCTACGGTCATGCAGGGGCGGTAGGTTTTGTAAACGGTGTCTTGCGCAACCTGGCCCGCAGGGGTAAAAACATACCCTTTCCCGATTTAAATGATGATCCGGTTGCCCATATTGCACTGCGCTACTCTCACCCATCCTGGCTTGTACAGCGGTGGCTGGAGGAATTTGGCGTGGATGAAACCGTTGCTCTTTGCCAGGCCAATAATGATCCTGCTCCCAACACAATCCGAACGAATACCCTGAAGAACACCAGGCAGGAACTTAAACAACGGTTATGGAAGGAAGGTGTAGCAGCTGAATGCACTTCCTACGCTCCGGAAGGGTTAAAGATAGCTGGATTTCCCACCCTGCATAATTTTACGCCTTTTAAAGAAGGCCTTTTTATGGTTCAAGATGAAAGTTCCATGCTGGTCGGACATGCTCTATCACCTTACCCGGGAGCGCGAGTCCTGGATGCAGCGGCCGCTCCCGGTACTAAAACAACTCACCTGGCTCAATTGATGAATAACCAGGGAGAAATAACTGCTCTGGATATTCACCCTCATAAAATTAAATTAATAGCTGCCAATTGCCGTCGTCTGGGTATTACCTGCGTCAGGGCCGTATCGGCGGATGCCCGTTACCTCGACCATGGTATGGACCCGTGGGATTTTATCTTGCTGGACGCACCCTGTTCCGGCCTGGGGGTACTGCGCCGGCGACCCGATGCTCGCTGGCGCAAAACCAGGGCTTCCATTGAGGAAATGACAATTCTGCAAAGGGAGATGCTGGAAGGGGTGGCCCCTCATTTGAAACCAGGCGGGATACTGGTATACAGTACCTGCACCATAACCAGGGAAGAAAATCTTGATCAGGTAAATGAATTTCTAGCCCGTCATCCTGAGTTTTCTTTGGAGGACCTTTCCCCATATTTGCCTTCCGGCCTGGATTTCCAGAAAACCCTCTCCCGTGGTTATATTCAGTTATTACCACACCGGCATGGAATGGATGGGTTTTTTATTGCTCGCTTCCGGAAGAAGCTCCCTGTATAACATGTATTCGCAGAATGGCGCTTTATCAAATTTTTTTCCCGGGGGTATGGTATAATATAGTGATGGAAGAAGATGTCGACGGAAAACGGGGCCGTGTTTATGATGAGCATAAATTTGAAAGATCTAACCTTTGACCAGATAAAGGAATTTTTATCCTCCCTGGATCAACCGCCGTACAGGGCATCGCAGCTTGCTCGCTGGCTTTTTCAAAGGTGCTGTCAGTCCTGGGAGGAAATGACAGATCTCCCCCGGGATTTGCGGGTTAAGTTACAAGATATGGTTCAATTAAAAAACCTTACATTAATGCAAAAACAGGTATCATTGCGGGGGGATACTGTAAAATACCTGTACCGTCTGGTGGACGGCCAGGCAATAGAGAGTGTTTTAATGCGCTATCATTATGGTTGTACTGCCTGTATTTCAACTCAGGTAGGTTGTCGCATGGGATGCCGCTTTTGTGCTTCTACTGCTGGTGGTTTTATTCGCAATCTTTCCCCCGGCGAAATGTATGATCAAGTATTAGCCATGCAATTTGATTTCGGTGAAAAAATCAATCACGTAGTTTTGATGGGTTCCGGGGAACCACTGGATAATCTGGATAACGTACTAATTTTTTTGGACCACATTCATGCTCCTTACGGCTTGCATATTGGGTACCGCCATATAACCATCTCCACCTGCGGGATAGTCCCGGGAATTTTAGAGTTGTCCCGGCGTCGCCTGCCGGTGACCCTGGCCGTTTCGCTACATGCACCTAACGATAAATTGCGTAGTCACCTTATGCCCGTTAACCGGCGTTACCCCCTGGGAGAACTTATCCCTGCTTGTCGCGAGTATGTAAAACGCACCGGCCGGCGTATTACTTTCGAGTACGCCCTGTTATCCGGGGTAAATGATAGTCCGCGCTTTGCTGAGGAACTTGTCCGGTTGGTAAAGGACCTGCTATGTCATATTAATCTTATACCCGTAAACCCTGTAAGCGGGAAAAAGTTTTCCCGACCTCCGGCTACCCGTGTAAAATATTTTAAAAACATACTGGAAAGGGCCGGTCTTGCGGTAACGGTTCGCCGGGAACTGGGCAGTGATATTGATGCTGCTTGCGGGCAGCTGCGGCGCCGTGTCCTGGGTTTGTTATAAGTGGGGGAGGGACCCAGAATGGGACTCTTTTCCGGCCTGGAAGGTAGTTTGGAAAGGTACATAGAAGGCTTTTTCCGTGATAAATTTAAAGGCCGGGTCCAACCTGTGGAAATGGCCAAAAGATTGGCCCGGGAAATGCGTGACCGGAAGCGGATAAGTATCACCCGGGTTTATGTACCCAATGAGTTCACCATTTATTTACATACCGAGGATTATCGGGCTGTTTCTTCCATAACACCTTATCTGATCCGGGAGTTGCAGGATTACCTGGCCAGGAAAGCAGAGGAAAAAAATTTTACCCTGGTTGCTCCTCCAAAAGTGGAAATTCAGGAAGATGCCACGGTTCCGGAAGGACAGATGCGCATTGAAGGTCGTTTTGGGGAAGCAATACATATTCCTGGCGAAGAAGAGCCTGGCCCGGTGGGTGACGGGGAAGAGGAACTCGAGAATACTCTGGAATATCAGCCGGTTAAAAATACCGCGCCGGCATCGGCAGTTCCCGCAGGCCTAAAAGCACGCCTGGTGGTTAAGGCTGGTCCACAGGCGGGAAAAGTTTTCCCTCTTCAGCCTGCTACCATGGTTATAGGCCGTCGTGATACCTGTGATGTGATTCTCACTGATAACAGTGTCTCCCGGCGCCATGCCCAGCTGGAGTACCGGGGCGGAGAGTTTGTGATTACGGATTTGGGCAGCACCAATGGTGTTTATATAAATGGCGTTCGGGTACATACCAAAGTCCTGGTACCAGGTGATACCATAAAAATGGGAACTACCCTTTGTGTTTTTGAGGTGGAATGAATTGGCAGGTATTTTATTAACCATCCTGCGCTATCTTTTTCTGTTTCTCCTTTATGCCTTTTTATTTGTGGTTGTACGCTATATGTTCCGGGGCCTGCATAAGGAGCACTCATTTATAACCGTCCCTGATACTTTCGGTGAGGGCGGTGCCAGGGAGACCAATATTCTTCCTGGTTCCCGGGATAAAAGTGTTCCCAAAGCTGGCGCGCGGCTGGTGGTTCTGGCCAGTCCCAATTCACGATTGGGAAAAGGAACTAGTTTTTATCTAGGGGAAAAGGTTACCCTGGGCCGTGGAGAGCATAACGACGTAGTAATTCCTGACCCCTTTTCTTCGCATGAGCATGCAGTAATTTACATGCATGGACATCAGTACTGGATACAGGATCTGGGCAGTTTGAATGGTACCTACCTTAACGAGGTGCGCCTGGACCGGCCCACCGTTCTGGCCGATGGTGATTGTTTGCGTATCGGTAATGTAACCTTTCAGTTTGTGAGGTGGGCTTATGAAGTGGAGTCAGGCCAGTGATGCTGGACTTGTAAGACAGGTAAATGAGGACAGCATGTGCGTTGAGCCCGGGTTGGGGCTATTTGCTGTTGCCGATGGAATGGGTGGTCATCAAGCAGGAGAAATTGCCAGCCGAACGGCCATCAATGAGCTGGTACGTTTTCTTAAAGCACATTATCCCTTTCCACGTGATCCGGGATCATTGCTGTTGCAGGGGATACAGGAGGCCAACCGTCTGGTTTATCAGTTATCTTTTAGTAATCCAGGTTATCGAGGTATGGGTACAACTTTGACCGCCGCTCTGGTAAAAAATGAATACCTGTACCTGGCTCATGTAGGAGATAGTCGTGTATACCTGTTGCGTAAGGGTAAAATGCACCAGCTTACAGAAGATCACTCCCTGGTTGGAGAGCTGGTTCGCCTGGGCGGGATCAGTGAAGAACAGGCTCGCAATCACCCCCGGCGCAATATTCTAACCCGTGCACTGGGTATCGAACCGAGGGTAGAAGTGGATGGAGCCCGGGTGAAAATCCAGAAAGGCGATAAAATCATCCTGTGTACTGATGGCCTGACGGTACACCTGTCACCTCAAGACATTCTTATGCTCCTGCAGGAAAACCCTGATCCGGATAGGGCTGTAAGTAAACTGATTCAGGCTGCACTTAATAGAGGTGGCAGTGATAATATTACAGTCATCCTACTGGCGGTGGATTGAAAATGACTCTTTCCGCGGCATCCCGATTAAGGGCTGTCGAACGAAAATTGCTTTATTGGGTAAGTGCTTACCTGCTAATAGGAGCCGGGACACTTTACCTCTGGAAGCCTTTGCTGCCTGCGTTAGTGGTGCTGGCAGGTGCGCTAATTGCCATGATAGGTTTCTGGATCCTGCACCTTTTCTGGTGCCGGTTCAATTTTGCTGCGGATCCCTTTTTGCTGCCACTGGTCGCTTTTTTTTCCTCTACCAGCCTTATTTTCCTTTACCGTCTGAACCCGGCTTATGCAGAACGGCAATTTGTATGGTTAATGACCAGCCTTTTTGCTCTGTGGGTAGTGACCCGCTACTTTCTTCATTATCGACTACTGGCGGAATATAAGTATATTTATGCTCTGGCTGGAATAATAGGCCTTTTATTGCCCATCTTTTTTGGTATCGAGCAGGGAGGAGCAAAAAGCTGGCTGGATCTCGGTTTTTTCCAGGTGCAGCCTTCAGAATTTGTAAAAATCCTGCTGGTGCTCTTTTTGGCTGCCTTTCTGGCCGAAAACCGGCTTGCCCTGGCAGAAGGAACTCAAAGAATTTGGGGAATTACCCTGCCCGCCCCGCAGGAATGGGGGCCCATGCTGATTATGTGGGGTATTTCCCTCTTGCTTTTAATTTTTCAAAAAGATCTGGGTGCCGCTTTAATTTATTTTACTACATTTTTGGCCATGGTTTACGCCAGTACGGCACGGGTAGCTTATGTTTGCCTGGGTGGAGCGCTTTTTTTAGCCGGGGCAGCAGCAGCTTATTCTCTGTTTGAACATGTTCGATTGCGTATTGAGATCTGGCTTGATCCCTGGCAACAGGCGGAAGCCGCCGGTTATCAGGTTGTCCAGTCCCTTTTTGCCCTGACGGCCGGTGGCATAACCGGAACGGGGCTGGGTGCAGGGATGCCCCAGTTTATACCTGCGGTACATACCGATTTCATTTTTGCGGCCATAGCAGAGGAATTGGGCCTGGCCGGAAGCCTTGGTTTGATAATGATTTATATGCTTTTTGTTTACCGCGGGTTTTTAATTGCTCTGGCTGCTAAAGATGATTTCGCCTGCCTTTTAGCGGCCGGGTTCACGGCTTTGATGGGGCTGCAAACCTTCATTATTATTGCTGGAGTAATTAAATTATTGCCCCTGACGGGGATTACACTGCCTTTTCTTAGTTACGGGGGAAGCTCTCTGGTGGCCAATTTTATTATTTTAGGGTTTTTATTAAATATCTCCCACGAAGTGCAAATAACTTCAGGCCGCTCATAAAAGAGCCAGATAGTGGGGATGAAAAATGAAAGCAAATGTTCGCCGGTTAAGCTACATGGTCCTGGGATCATTTGTTATCCTGTGCCTTTATATTGGCTACGTTATAGTTTTTATGGGGCCGACCCTGGCTTCGGATCCGCATAACCGGCGTCTGGCAGCCTATGAGGCCAGTATCCACCGGGGAACCATATTTGATCGCAGGGGGGAAATTTTAGCGGTAAGCAAGGAGGGTAGGCGCGTTTACCCTCTCGGTGAAGATGCTGCTCATGTAATTGGCTTTGTTTCCCAGCGTTATGGACGCACCGGTCTGGAAGCTGCTTATGATCGTTATCTACTGGCCATGAACGGCAATGACAAAATAAAGATGAATATTAACCGGTTACTGGGGCGTCCTCTTCTGGGTAACAATGTCATTGTATCCCTGGATTCACGCCTTCAGCAGTTGGCCACGCAACTTCTGGGCGACCGGAAAGGGGCAGTGGCAGTACTCGATCCAAGAAATGGGGAAATTCTGGCCCTGGTGAGCAAGCCAAGTTATGATCCCAATATAATCGAACAACCGGCCGGTCGTTCTTCCGGCGGGAAGGTTGTCACCGTGTACGATTTGTTACAAAATGATAAAGAGGCTCCTCTTCTGAATAGAGCGACCCAGGGGGCCTACCCACCTGGTTCAACTTTTAAATTAATTACAGCCGCCGGTGCTTTGACCACAGATCCGGGGGTAAGCAGACGTATTTTTAATTGTCAGGGAAGTTTAATCATTGATGGTTTCCGGCTTACCGATACTGCTGCCCATGGAAGGGTGGATTTTTTTCAAGCACTGGCCGTTTCCTGTAATTCCACTTTTGCCCGGTTGGGACTGGAGATGGGGGCAGAAAGATTTTATCAAACTGCCCGTGCCTTTGGTTTAACTTTAAATCCCTGGACGGATGTTCTGAACGAAGTTGCTTACAGGCCGGGGACTCTCACCCATCCAGAAAAAATGAATAAGCCCCAGCTTGGTTCCAGCGCCATTGGTCAGGGAGAGGTGCTGGTCAACCCTTTGCAAATGGCTCTTGTGGCAGCTGCTATTGCCAACGAGGGGGTAATTATGCACCCCCACCTCCTGATCCGGGTTCAGGATCCGGAGGGGAGGGTAATTTTGCAGTCATCCCCCCGACCCTGGCTCACTGCAATTAAACCTGAAGTGGCCAGGATTATTAATGAGGCCATGGTGGAGGCAGTAAACAGTGGCACGGGTAAGGAAGCGATTATTCCTGGTATAACTGTAGCAGGAAAAACTGGTTCGGCACAAAATCCCAGGGGAAAAACTCACGCCTGGTTTGTCGGTTTTGCTCCAGCAGAAAAACCAAGGGTAGCGGTGGCGGTGATTGTAGAGAATGGTGGTGCAGGGGGTATAGTGGCCGCTCCCATTGCCCGGGAGATAATGCGGGCGGTATTAAACCCGGCCAGCGGCATGGAATAAAAAGGAAGCAAAAAGGCTAAACTACCCAACCAAGGCTTGAGGTGACAAGGAATGATTGGGAAGCAGCTGGGAAACCGGTATGAAATTCTGGAACGGCTGGGCGGTGGAGGAATGGCCGTTGTCTATAAAGGCCGGGATACATTTTTGAACCGCCTGGTTACCATAAAGATTTTGCGTCCGGAATTTTCCTCGGATAAAGATTTTACCCGCCGTTTTCGCCGTGAGGCTCAGGCAGTGGCCAGCCTTTCCCATCCCAATATCGTATCTATTTACGATGTAGGGCAGGAAGGGGATACCCAGTACCTGGTAATGGAGTATGTAGACGGTGAAGATTTAAAGACAATTATCCGCCGGGAAGGTGCCTTGCCTCCGGAAAAAGCAGTTCAGATTGCGTACCAGATACTGGAAGCCCTGGAACATGCCCATGAGAATAATATTGTGCACCGCGATATCAAGCCCCACAATATTTTGATTACTAAGGGCGGGCGGGCCAAATTAACTGATTTTGGTATTGCCCGGGAAGCTTCAACAGCAACAATTACTCAGACCGATACTATTGTAGGATCTGTACACTATATCTCCCCTGAACAGGCGAAGGGTGAGCTGGCCGGTCCCCGTTCGGATCTATATTCCCTGGGTGTTGTGCTTTATGAAATGCTTACCGGCAGCGTTCCCTTTAGTGGAGATAGTCCCATTGCCGTGGCTATCAAACACATTCAGGAAGAACCCGAACCTCCTTCCTATCGCAATCCTGCTATTTCTCCCGCCCTTGAGCAAATTGTAATGAGGGCGATGCAAAAAAATCCCGAGTTGCGTTTCGGTTCCGCACGGGAAATGGCCCGACGCCTGGAAAATCTTTTTGCGTCCAGCGGGGAGGAGGCTACCCGTTTCATCCCCCTGGATGATATGGCCACCCGTGTGCTCCAGCCGGTAGAAAAAAAGCCCCACCGCAGGTTGCGCGCTGCAGGCTGGGTTTCTCTGGCTTTGCTGCTGCTTGCACTTTTGGCAGGGGGGTTCTATGCGCTGAGTGATTATCTCAAAGGTCCTCCGCCTGTTACAGTACCGTCAGTAGTGAACAAGAGATTATCCGAAGCCCAGAAAATTCTTACAGACATGGGATTTCAGGTAAGGGTGCGTGAAGAACATCATCCTGAAATTCCTGAGGGATACGTTATTGAACAGGATATCGGTCCGGATGACGGTCCCGTAAAGCCTCCGCGGGATATTACCCTTACGGTTAGCCTGGGGCCTGATCTGCGGGAAGTACCGGACCTGTACAGGTTGAGCCTGGAGGATGCTCGTTTGCGCCTGGTTGAGAGAGGTCTGGTTCTGGCCGATCAGGTACTTAAGGAGTATAATGATGATGTTCCCCCGGATTTAATCTTCCAGCAATCTCCTGTTGCGGGGGAACGGGTGGCTCCTGGTACTGCGGTAAAAGTTTATCTTTCCCTTGGGCCAAAACCAAAAGAATCCCGGGTACCAAATCTGATCGGGTTAACTTTGGAGCAGGCCAGGGCTAAACTGGCTGAAAATAACCTTGGCCTGGATGAAAATGTAGAATGGGTAGAAAGCACCAGATATTTTCAAAATCAAGTTATCGATCAGGAACCTGAACCCGACAGTCTGGTTACTCAGGGTTCAGTGGTAAAAGTAACTTTGAGCAAAGGACCGGGTCCAGTACCCGGGGAGGCTCAGGTTAAGGTGCCCCTTGAGAACGATGGCCAGACCCATCAGGTAAAGATTGTGATCAACGATGTACGGGGAACTACTCTGGCTTACGTAAATACGCACCAGCCCGGGGAAACAGTTATAACAACTGTACGTTATTACGGCCAGGCCACCATTCAAATTTACATTGATAATAAACTGGTGAAGCAAAAATCTCTCAAAGAAGGGAAAAAAAATGACGATGATTGAAAGGGGGGAATAAACGGCTTAAAATATGCATCATGAAGGAACGGTAATCAAGGCCTGTGGCGGACACTATTATGTGTCCTTGGGCGAGGAGATATACGATTGTGCTGTGAGAGGGCGTTTGCGCCGGGAGAAACAGCAAATACTCGTTGGCGATCGGGTTATCTTTTCCCCCCATTCCTGCGGTCAGGGGGTAATTGAAGATATATGCCCTCGCCAGACCCGTCTGGTTCGTCCACCGGTAGCCAATGTTGACCGTGCGCTGATTGTGTTTTCAGTGAAGGAACCGCCTCCCAATACTTTTTTACTGGATCGGTTTTTAGTCCAAGCCCAGCATGCAGGGGTAAATCCAGCTATTTGCTTTAACAAAGTGGACCTGGGAGAGGAAAATATCAAAGATATTTATAACGTTTATCGCCGGGCGGGTTATCCGGTTGTTTGTACCAGTACCAGGGATGGGAGGGGGCTTGAAGAATTAAGTGCTCTTCTCAAAGGTCATATTACTGTACTGGCCGGGCCTTCCGGGGTGGGCAAATCCAGCCTGCTCAATGCCCTGATTCCCGGTTTAAACCTGAAAACGGGGGAAGTAAGCCGTAAGCTGGGTCGTGGCCGGCATACTACCAGGCACGTGGAGCTTTTACGTTTACCCGGGGGAGGCCTGGTTGCTGATACTCCCGGCTTTTCCAGCCTCTACTTACCGGAAATAAAGCGGGAAGAGTTGGGGAAATTTTATCTAGAATTTTTAGCTTACCAGAACGATTGCCGTTTTAACAGTTGCCTGCATTTCCAGGAACCAGGTTGTGCAGTAAAAGAGGCCGTCAGGGCAGGGGAAATTTCCACCTTTCGCTATGAGAACTATGTTCAATTGCTGCAAGAAGTAATGGAACTGGAGAGGAGATACTGGTGATCAAAATAGCGCCGTCAATTTTATCGGCTAATTTTGCCCGTCTCATTGATGATGTGCTAAGAGTGGAGAAAGCCGGTGCAGATTATCTACATCTTGATGTTATGGACGGTCATTTTGTGCCCAATATTACTATCGGGCCACTGGTGGTAGCAGCTCTAAGGCCCTATACCCAGCTTACTTTTGATGTCCATTTAATGATTGAGGATCCCGATCGCTATATAGATGCTTTTATTGAGGCAGGAGCCGACCTGATCACAGTACATGCAGAAGCTTGCCGTCATCTCCACCGTACGCTCACCCACATTCGGGATAAAGGAGCCAGGAGCGGGGTGGCCCTGAATCCAGCTACTCCGCCGGAGGTGCTGGAGTATCTGCCCGGGCTCTTCGATCTGGTGCTGGTGATGACCGTTAACCCGGGTTTTGGTGGACAGGCTTTTATTCCCCAGACTTTAGTTAAAATCGAAAAAATCCGTAAAATGATAGATGGTGCCGGCTTGGACGTGGAAATTCAGGTGGATGGTGGCATCAATCCTTCCACCGCCCCGCTGGTGGTACGTGCCGGGGCGACGGTTCTGGTAGCTGGCTCGGCGATATTTAGCGCTCCGGATCCGGCAGCTGCTATCAGGGATATCCGGCGGGTAACGGAAAATATAAGGAGGTGAGAATATGGCCGTTTGGAAATGCCAGGAGTGTGGAAATATGGTGGAAGCTCGTTGCAAGCCTGGTAAATGCAAATCATGTGGGGCAACTAAGGATAAGCTGGTTAAAGAAGCTCAACCCAAAAAATAGATCAAAATGCACCCCGGCAATAAAGGAAGGTGGTATAGTTTAATATGGTTGAGCAACAGGTAGTAATTTTCCAGTTGAATGATCAGCAGTATGCCCTGCCTATTCAGGAAACGCAGGAGATAATTCGTATGACAGACATCACCAGGGTTCCTAATACCAGGAGCTACGTTGAGGGCATTATCAACCTGAGGGGGAGCATCGTACCGGTTATAAATCTGAACAAGCGCCTGGATCTTCCTGTGCAGGAGTGTACAGATAACACCAGGATTATTGTGGTGGAGTATGAAGGACAGAAAGTGGGTATGATCGTTGATAACGTTCTGGAGGTGGCCCGGTACAGCGATGATGAGATAGAACCACCGGCCGTAGCAGGCGATAACATGGAGTTCCTCCGGGGGGTAATAAAAAAGAATGATCGTCTCTGGCTACTGCTAAACCTGAGCCGGGTTTTGTATTAATCAGGGCCACATTGGTGGCCCCTATTAATGATTTTTTCTCCTAAATAATACCAATAAAAAAGAAACCTTAAGTAAGTAGTTGAAATTAATTCTTAAAGAGGTGTATCTCTTGTTTAACCAGGAAGCACTGCGTACCCGCCTGCTAAACATAGATGGACGCGGTTATGGTGCCTATAAATCTATCGCTGGCTGTTATAGCTTTGACAAATATTTACTTTTCATTGATCATGTTCAAAGCGATCCTTTTGCGCCCCCCAGCCGCCTGCGCGTACGGGTGGATCAGCGTTTGGCCGGATTTCCACCCGAGTTATATGCCAGTTATCCCCGCAGGATCGCCCTGGAGGACTACCTGATGCGGCAGTTTAGCCGGGCTATCGGCCGCCATGCCCGGGGACACCGGGGAACCGGCAAAAGTGGACTGATTGCTGTTGATCGTTGCGGCCAGGAAATCCTTGAGCGTACCGGAGCCGTGGTAAATAAAGAATATGTGGAGATACGTTTTACAGTAGGTATGCCTGCCCGCGGGCGAACCATTACCGGCCATGAAGCTATCCGTATTTTCTTTGAAGAATTACCGAATATTGTTAACGAATCTTTATTTTATAAAAGCCTGGATGCGAAAGCCATAAAGCAACAGGTTGAACTGGTCGAAGATCAGGAATTTTTGAGGGCACACCTGGACGAAAAAGGTCTGGTAGCCTTTATAGCCAACGGAGCTATTTTGCCCAGGGAAAGCGGGGTTAGCGATCGCCCCTTGACCCGGGGTCGAGTAATTCCCTTTCAGTCCCCACCTGAACTGGAGGTTTCTTTTGAGTTACCTAATGGCGGAACGGTAACAGGCATGGGCATTCCCCGGGGTGTGACACTTATCGTGGGAGGAGGGTATCATGGTAAATCCACCCTTCTACGGGCCCTGGAAAGGGGGGTTTACAACCATATCCCCGGGGACGGGCGAGAACTGGTCATTACCGTAGGGGATGCGGTAAAAATCCGTGCTGAGGATGGCCGCTATATAGAAAAAGTAGACATCAGCGCTTTTATCAACAACCTGCCTCATGGACAGGATACACGGGCATTTTCTACGGAAAACGCCAGCGGCAGTACCTCGCAGGCGGCTAACATTATAGAAGCGCTGGAAGCAGGAACCCGCTTATTACTTTTAGATGAAGATACCAGCGCCACGAACTTTATGATCCGGGATGGCCGTATGCAGGAGCTGGTGGCCAAGGAATTTGAGCCTATTACCCCTTTTATTGATAGGGTGCGCCAGCTTTACGAACAACTGGGTGTTTCAACCATACTTGTGGTAGGCGGTTCGGGTGATTATTTTTCGGTAGCAGACCGGGTTATAATGATGCAAAATTACATACCGCGGGATGTAACCCGGCGGGCCAGGGAGATTGCCTTGCGTCATCGTCATGAACGGCAGGTAGAAGCTGTTGATGTTTTGAATAAGGTTACTAACCGTATTCCTTTGCCTTCATCTTTTATTATTGAGGAGCGTGTCAAAGTAAAAGCACGGGGTACCGATGAAATTATCTATGGTCATCTGGATATTGACCTTCAAGATGTGGAACAACTGGTCGATCCCGCCCAGCTAAGAGCTATAGCTGAAATCATCAGGTACGCGGCTAAACGATATATAAATGGGAAACTGACCTTGAAGGAAGTAATACTGGCGGTAATGGCAGATATAGATAAGGAAGGGCTCGATGTAATATCTCCCTTTAAAGGCCAGCACCCGGGGGATTATGCTCGCCCCCGGGTACAGGAGATTGCTGCTGCTATTAACCGCTACCGCCGCTTGCAGGTGCGCCAGCAGTTATAACTATGAATCACAGCCACAGCAACAGCTACAGCTTTCATCGGAGCAGGAAGACTGGCTGCCGGAAATTGCTTCGCTGATAATCTGGTTAATTTCTTCCAGTAGCTGCTCAAAACTTTGCTGTGCACGGAAAAACTCCGTAATCAAAGGGTTGTCCAGCATACGCTTTTCCAGATCTTCAACGTCGGCTTTCTGGCTTTCGGTAAGCTCCAGGCCCTGACTCTGAAGCATTTGCAGGAACCGCTGCTTTTCATGGAATTCATCGATGATTTGCCTGGCGCCAGGGTCTTGCAGCATGGCCTGCTGGGCCTTGAGCATAGCTGCCAGCTCCTGGGAGCGGGCAATTTCTTTCCCCAGCTCCCGGGCTTTAGCGATTACAGACACATCAATCACCTCCCATCCGAAAAATTTGCTCCTACCGTCGCCTCTAAATTACCTTCCAGGTGGGTTAAACGGGCTCCGGTAATAGTTACATTCACCAGTTGTCCAACGAGGTCTCCAGAACCGGGGAAAATTACCAGCCGGTTGGTTCTGGTGCGGCCGCTCATCATTTCAGGATTGGTTTTACTTTCTCCTTCAACCAGAACCTGTTCCACCCGGCCAATAAAAGAACGATTATATTCCAGGGTAATTTCATTCTGTCTTGCTATAAGTTCCTGGATTCTCTTACTTTTTACCTCGTCGGGTACCTGTTCGGGGAAACGTGCGGCCGGGGTACCCGGGCGCGGATTATAAACAAACATGAAGGCGCTATCAAAGCGCACCCTTTCCACCAGTTCCATTGTTTGAGCAAAGTCCTCCTCCGTTTCCCCTGGAAAACCAACCATGATATCAGTGGTAATGGCTACGCCGGGTATGGCCTGGCGAATACGCTCTACCAGATCAAAATAATAATCCCGGTTGTAACCCCGGTTCATCATCTTCAGGATGCGGTTACTGCCTGCCTGTACGGGTAAATGAATGTGCTCACATACGTGGGTACAGCGGGCAATGGTGTCAATCAATTCCTGGGTAAAATCCCGGGGGTGGGAAGTAGTGAAACGAATGCGCCAGAGGCCCGGAATCTGATCTACTTCGCTTAAAAGGTTGGCGAAATTGTACTTTCCGGGTAAATCTTTGCCGTAAGAATTTACATTTTGACCCAGAAGGGTAACTTCCCGGTATCCTTCCTGTGCCAGCTGCCTGATTTCATTTAAGATATCCTCCGGTTTGCGGCTGCGCTCTCGCCCGCGTACGTAAGGTACAATGCAATAGGTGCAAAAATTATTGCAACCATAAGTAATATTAACCCAGGCCTTTACGTTAGAGGCACGGCGGATGGGCAGGTTTTCCATAACCTGGCCGGCTTGTTCCCAAACTTCCACCAATCTTTCCCGGTTTTCCCGTACCCGGGACAGGAGATCGGGCAGGCGGTGCAGGTTATGGGTGCCCAGGATAAGATCTACATGGGAGAAACGGTTTTTGATTTTGCGGGCCACTTCCGGTTGCTGGGTCATGCATCCGGCTATACCAATAATCAGGTGGCGTTTTTTATTTTTCAAACTGGCCAGACGTCCTAATAGGCCATAAATCTTATTTTCTGCCGTTTCCCGCACACAGCAGGTATTGATCATTATAACGTCGGCTTCATCGGTACTGGCAGCTGGTTCGTAGCCCATGGCCTCGAGCATGCCGGCCATTACTTCAGAGTCATGATCATTCATCTGGCATCCAAAAGTAATTACTTCATAGGTAGGTATCCTTTTGCCCATGATTGATCCCTTCCCATTACTCCTCGTATTATATCCTATTTGGAGCAAAGGCGCAAACTTATTTTCATAAGCAGATTAAGGGAGAACATGGGGTCGAATTTTCCTTTTTTCTACCATTTATTTGTGCTATAATGGTTCCGGGAGGGATTGGTGTGTCCTATACCCCCATGATACAGCAGTATTTACAGATTAAACGGAATTATCAAGATGCCATCCTCTTTTTTCGCCTGGGGGATTTTTATGAAATGTTCTTTGATGATGCCCTGGTGGCTTCACGGGAGCTGGAAATAACTCTTACTGGCAGGGATGCTGGAGCATCAGGAAGGGTGCCCATGTGTGGGGTGCCTTACCATGCTGCAGATACATATATTGCCCGCCTGGTTGAGCGGGGTTACAAGGTGGCCATTTGCGAACAGGTCGAAGACCCCGCAGATGCCAGGGGAATCGTGCGACGGGAAGTGACCCGGGTAATTACTCCAGGGACCATTATGGAATGCCTGGAGGAAAGAAAACACAATTTCCTGGCAGCCATAGTGGAGAAGGAAGGGATTAATGGCCTGGCCGTGGTTGACGTTACCACGGGCCTGTTTATGGTTACCCAGGTAAATGGCCGGGAAGCCCTGCTGGATGAATTGTGTCGCCTTGAACCGGCTGAGATTCTATTACCTGATTTACTTCCATACCGGGAGCTATCAGAAAAGATAAGGTCCCGCTTATCCAGGTCTTTTATTTCCTTCTGGGACCCTGCTGCTTTCGAGCGCGGAGAGGCAATACGCAGTTTACAGGAACAGCTAGGGATGGGCTGGAACCGTTCCGGCTTGAGTAACCTGCCCCTGGCTGTTCTATGTGCTGGTGGAATATTGCATTACCTGAAAGCAACTCAAAAACGTGAATTGGGTCAGATTAACCAGGTGGAAATATACAGTGCGGGCCAGTACATGCACCTGGACGCAGTCACCCGGCGTAACCTAGAGCTGACCAGTTCTTTAAGAGATGGCACCCGTTGGGGTACCCTTTTGTGGGTACTGGATCATTCGGTAACGGCCATGGGTGGGCGTTTGTTAAAGTCCTGGCTGGAGCGCCCCTTACTGGATGTGAAAGCTATTCGCGCGCGTCAGGATGCAGTGGAGGAACTGGTTAACGATAGTCTTGCCCGCCAGGAACTGCAGCAGCTTCTCCGGGCCGTGTATGATCTGGAGAGGTTATCTTCCCGGGTAGTTTACGGTACCGCTGGACCCCGGGATTTGCTTGCTTTAAAAAATTCCCTGGCTGTTTTACCACAGGTTAAAAGGGTTTTAGGTAATAAAAAAACCTGTTTCTGGCAGGATGTTATCAGCGACCTGGATTGCCTGGAAGATATAGTAAGGGTTCTGGATGAAGCTATTAATAATGATCCCCCTGTTAGTCCCAGGGAAGGGGGTATTATCCGGGAAGGATATCATCCTGAGGTGGATCGCTTGCGCCAGGCCAGCAGGGAAGGGAAAAACTGGCTGGCCCAGCTGGAGGCCCGGGAAAAAGAGCGCACCGGAATTCGCTCCCTGAAGGTAGGCTTTAACAAGGTTTTTGGTTATTACCTGGAAGTAACCCGCCCCAATCTTAATCTGGTGCCTCCCGATTATATACGCAAGCAGACTCTGGCGGGAGCAGAGCGCTTTATTACTTCTGAATTAAAAAAACTAGAAGAACAAATTCTAGGGGCGGAAGAAAAACTTGTGCAGCTAGAATACAGGATATTTACTGAAATTCGAGAAAAAGTGGCGGCTCAGGTTAGGCGCATCCAGCGGACTGCCGGCGCGGTGGCACGTACCGATGCTATTCTTTCCCTGGCTGAGGCAGCAGTAAAAGGAAAATACGTACGTCCAGAAGTAAACGATGGCTACCGGATATTCATTCGGGATGGAAGGCATCCCGTGGTGGAACAGGTTTTGGGGCCAGGGGAATTTGTCCCTAATGATGTGGAGCTGGGAGAGGATACTCGCCTGATCCTGCTTACCGGGCCAAATATGGCTGGTAAGAGCACTTATATGCGCCAGGTAGCCCTGCTGGTGTTGATGGCCCAGGTAGGTAGTTTTATCCCCGCTGCTTCAGGAGAAATCGGTATTGTGGACCGCATTTTTACCCGGGTAGGGGCCAGTGATGACCTGGCTGCGGGGCAAAGCACATTTATGGTGGAGATGAGTGAATGCCGGGTAATTGTCAGTGCAGCCACCTCCCGGAGTTTGATCATCATGGATGAAGTGGGGCGGGGCACCAGTACTTATGATGGCATCAGTATCGCCCGGGCGCTGGTGGAGTATATTGTAAAGCGCATTGGTGCACGGACTCTTTTTTCAACCCATTATCACGAGTTAACTGAACTGGATGCCTTACCCGGGGTGAAAAATTTTACTGTTGCTGTCGAAGAAAGAGGAGAAAATGTGGTTTTTCTGCACCGGGTGCACCCCGGGCGGGCAAACCGGAGTTATGGTATCCAGGTGGCCCGCCTGGCGGGCCTGCCTGAAGAGATTCTGCAAAGGGCAGCAGAAATATTACAGGATCTGGAGTTCCGCCGGAACGGGGGGGAAGTTGATAAAACAGCACCCCAAAACCTGCCAGTTTATAAAGAAAAATCGCAACCTCCCCGGCATCCTATCCTGGATGAACTGATAAAGCTTGACTTATGGCAAATGACTCCTCTGGAAGCTTTGAATACTATAGCTGCCTGGCAGTTAAGCTTAAAGCAGGATTTGAAACGTTTACCCGTCAGGGACGATAAAAGTTAAGGCAGTTTTGGGGAAATCGGTAGGGGGTGAAATTTTAACGTGTATATTGGTATAGATGTTGGCGGTACTTGTACTGATGCGGTTCTTCTGGACAGGGGAACGGTCCGGGCCATGGCTAAGGTATCTACCCGGGAGGATCTTCTGTTAACTCTTTTGGAAGCGCTGGACGAAGTTATGAAGGGAATAAATGGTGAGTTGATAGAACGGGTGGTTTTCAGTACCACCGTTATTACCAATTTAATAGCCGAAAAGAAATATGATCCCGTGGGGTTGATTCTTATGCCCGGGCCCGGTTTAAATCCCAACCTTTACCGATTTCCCACCGATACATATATTATTCAAGGAGCTATTGATTACCGGGGGCGGGAAATAATACCACTGCGACTGGCCGAGGTCGATCGGGTGGCGGAAGAGCTGGCTGCCAGGGGTTACCGCAAGGTAGCCGTGGTAGGTAAATTTTCGTGTCGTAACCACCGGCATGAAAAAGAAGTGGCTGCCCGCCTGCGGTGGAATTATCCCAACTGGCATATTGAAGAAGGCCATCAAGTGGCCGGGCAGTTAAATTTTCCCCGCCGGGTAGTTTCCACTTATCTTACCTGTGCTACCAGGGAAAAATACCAGTTTTTTGTTCGTTCAATTCAGGAAGCCATCTCGCAGCGGGGGATTAAAGGCGGTGTGTTTATTCTTAAAGCCGATGGTGGTACCCTGCCTTTGGAAAGCTCCCTGGAGGTGCCGGTAGAAACCATATTCAGCGGTCCTGCGGCCAGTACGCTGGGGGTGCAGGCGCTGATGCCTCCGGGTGAGTCGGCGGTGGTGGTGGATGTTGGTGGTACTACCACCGATTTGGCCTTGATCTTAAGCGGCCAGCCGCTTTTAGCTTCCCGTGGAGTCAGGGTTGATGATATGCTTACCCACGTACGGGCGCTGGCGGTTAAATCGGTCCCGGTGGGAGGCGATAGTGTAGTTGAACGGGTGGGGAAGGATATCATTATTTATTCCGAGCGCCTGGGTGCCCCCTATTGCCTGGGTGGACCCGTTCCTACTCCCACCGATGCTTTACGAGTGCTGGGATTAACAAGGCTTGGCGATGCCGAACGTGCCCGGGAAGCAATGCAAATCCTGGGAGAACCTTTAGGGCTTTCCCCCGCTGAAGTGGCCAGTCAGGTTACC
Source organism: Desulfofundulus thermocisternus DSM 10259 (assembly GCF_000686645.1). NCBI lineage: Bacteria > Bacillati > Bacillota > Clostridia > Eubacteriales > Peptococcaceae > Desulfofundulus > Desulfofundulus thermocisternus. The sequence goes on along the minus strand of NZ_JMLG01000006.1, from coordinate 37,121 downwards.
GGTAAGGTCATTGAAACCATCGTCCAGGAAATTGAAAATATGTTTACCCGATGGGAACAGGAGCCGGCTTACCGGGTTTGGGAAGTGCTCCAGAAAAAGAAGGTGCGACCCTCTACAGTAGTAGGTGTAGGTGGTGGTGCAGCCGGTTTTATTTCCCAGATTGCTGCCCGCCTGGGAGGTTACCCGGTGATACCACCTTATGCTCCAGTTGCCAACGCCATTGGTGCAGCGGTAGCCCGTCCTACCCTTCAGGTAACCTTAAGAGCCGACACGGAACAGGGTTTTTATATCATCCAGGAAGAAGGCTACCAGGGAAAAATCACCGATCATTCTTTTAATGAAGAAAAAGCTTTAGAGCTGGCTAAAGAATGGTTGTGCAGGCGGGCTTCACGTTACGGGCTGGAAGACTGTGTGGAAGGGCTGGAAGTTATCAGGCGTGAGGTCTTTAACATGGTGCGGGACTGGGTGACCGTTGGTCGCCTGTTTGATGTTACCGTTCAAACCCGGCGGGGAATTTTGTACCACGTGGGAGGGGGGGGGTACCGGCATGAAAAATAAAAAAACGGGACTCGTATTTTTCCCTGCTTTTGACTGGGCTATTTCACCTACTCACCCGGAGCGGGAGGAACGCCTTCTCTATACCCGGGATCAAATTTTTGAAGAAGGAGTGCTGGATTTACCGGAAATAGAGGAATATGCCCCTCGCCTGGCCACTATTCATGATGTTGCGCGGGTGCATTTTTGTGTTCCCCGGGTACAGAGCCAGGTTACTGAAGCACATCTTATCGCTGCCGGCTCAGCCACTTTACTGGCCGATGCCATTATCCAGGGAGAATTAAAGAACGGTTTTGCCCTGGTTCGACCTCCTGGTCACCATGCTATGCGGGTGGTTCACGGTAACCGGGGTTTTTGTAATATTAATAATGAGGCTATCCTGGTGGAGTACCTGCGCCGCCATCATGGTATCAAGCGCATTGCCATTGTGGATTCGGATGTGCATCATGGGGATGGCACGCAGGATATATTTTATCACGACCCCGATGTACTGTTTATTTCTTTTCACCAGGACGGGCGTACTATATACCCCGGAACGGGATTTCCCAACGAACTGGGAGGACCAGGAGCCTATGCCCGCACTATTAATGTACCCCTGCCTCCGGGATTGGGTGATGAGACCTTTCATTATGTGGTGGACAATTTGATTTTGCCCATACTGGATGATTTTAAGCCGGAATTTATAATTAACTCGGCCGGGCAGGACAATCATTTTACCGATCCCCTGGGCAGCATGCGTTTTACCGCCAGGGGTTACGCTGAGTTTACCCGCAAGCTTAACCCGCACCTGGCGGTGCTGGAAGGGGGATATGCCATTGAAACGGCATTACCTTACGTAAACCTGGCTATTTTGCTGGCCCTGGCCGGGCATGACTATTCTTACATCGAGGAGCCCGAACGACCTGGGAGAATGCAGGAAAATCCTGAACGGGCGGCTATGGTTAAGCGGATAGTGGATCAACTCAGGGATATATGGGAAAATAGGGACCGGGTGGATCTGGATAAAATTTTCGGTACCGGTACATTTTATCAGCGCCGCAAACACATTTATTACGATACCGATTATATTGAAGAGGAACAGTTGGAAAAAGTACGCCGTTGCCCCAATTGTCCTGGTTATATTACCATCGACTCCCGGGCCGATCATGGTTACGGTCATCCCAGCCATGTATTTTGTGTGTCCATACCTTTTGCGGCCTGTGGAGCCTGTCAGGCTGAAGCCTACGATGTTTACCAACAGGCCAGGAAGTCCAGCCAGTACCAGTATATTTATCTGCAGGATAAATCTACCGACACATTCCTGGCCTTTGACCGGGATAAAGGCCAGGAGTGGGTTTCCGAAGGTCCAAGGGTGGGAGAATAATTGCCGAATATCGTTATTCTGGATGAGACTACGGCCAACCAGATCGCCGCCGGTGAGGTGGTAGAGAGGCCGGCTTCGGTGGTTAAGGAGTTGCTGGAGAATTCCCTTGATGCAGGGGCATCTATTATTTCAATAGAGGTTGAGCAGGGTGGATTGAGACGCATTACCGTTCGTGACAATGGATGCGGCATGGATGAAGAAGATGCCCATCTTGCTCTCATGCGCCACGCAACCAGTAAAATTCGCGAGCCGGCGGATCTTTCCCGTATTACTACGCTGGGATTTCGAGGGGAGGCGTTACCCAGCATTGCAGCTGTTAGCAAGATGACCTTGAAAACCCGTACCGCTGCTGCCGACCGGGGAATTTTTCTGGAAGTGGAAGGGGGAAAGGTAATCGGTAAAGGTCCCGCTGCCATGGCCCCGGGGACCATCGTCACTGTAGAAAACCTTTTTTATAACACCCCGGCCAGGAAAAAATATATGAAATCTCCTGGTACTGAAGGGGGAGTGGTAGGAGATTATATTTTCCGCCTGGCTTTGGCCAGGCCGGAGGTGGCCATTCGGTTTACCCATAACCGGAGGCAGGTTTTTACTTCGCCGGGGTCAGGCAACCTGCTGGATGTTATTGCTTCTTATTACGGGGCAGAGCTTGCCCGGCAGATGGTACCGGTAGAGGACTCTCCGGGAGATTGGCTGGAAATAAAGGGCTTTGTCGCCCGGCCCACCCTGCACCGCAGTAATCGCCGGCAGATCACCGTGCTTATCAACGGCCGTTACGTGTATAGCTCCCTGGTTACCACGGCGGTATGCGAAGCATATCATACCCTTTTACCGGCCGGCCGTTACCCGGTGGCGATAATTTCGCTTACTATCATTCCAGAACTGGTGGATGTCAATGTACACCCGGCCAAACTGGAGGTTCGCCTGGCCCGGGAGAGGGAAATATTGGAGGCTGTTTCCCGCGCTGTCCGGAAATCCTTAATAGGCAGCCGGCTGGTTATTCCAGGCACAGGGCCGCAGGAAGACAAGCCTTTATTAAGTCTGGAAAAGTCCCGGCTTCCAAGCACCTCTTTTATTTCCTCGGAAGATGTGGAAAACCGGGTTTTATTTCCAGAACATCCGCCGTGCTCCCTTCTTTCTGCTGGCAGGGAAAATTATGTGGCGGAAGCAGCGACGGTATATGAACATGCCGGAGGTTCTTTTCCCGCAATGGAATATCTTGGTCAGCTCCTGCCGACCTATTTACTGGCTGCCGGGCAGGAAGGCCTGTATATTATCGACCAGCATGCGGCCCACGAGCGGGTGCTCTATGAGAAATACCGGGCCGCGCTGGCCGGCCCGCAGGCAGCTTCCCAGATCCTTGCCCTACCGCTGAATGTCTTTCTAACTCACCGGGAAGCACGCCTGCTGGAAACACACCGGGAATTTATTGCTTCTCTGGGATTTATACTGGATTTTTATAGCCAGGATACGGTGGTGGTGCGGGGGTTACCAGCGGGTTTCCCACCAGGAGAAGGTGAACTCTTCTTACAGGACATCATTGGTTACCTGGATGAGTCCGGTCGCTCTCCTTCCCGGGAGGCTCTGGTACATCATCTGGCGGCTCAGGCTGCCTGCAGGGCGGCAATAAAAGCCGGTGAAGGGTTGTCCGGGTTAGAGGCCAGAACTCTTTTAGAACAGCTGGCAGCAGCCGGGAATCCATTTACCTGTCCCCACGGAAGACCTACCATTATCCATATTTCATATCGTGAACTGGCCCAGCGCTTCAAGCGTTCCTGAAGTAGAGGTGATGTTCTTGCAGGCCACGTACGTGGTCACCACGGGCCACCGGTCCGGTGCTCCGGAACTGGAACTGGCTGCCAGGTTAAGCTTGTGGTTAGGAGTACCCCTGGTACCCCGTAGGGGATTATCTATTCCCGCCCTGATCAACAAATATAAGATTTCAGGTGTTCTGGTGGTTTCAAATCGCCGGGTTTCTTTTTTCTGTAATGGTGAGGAGCTTTTCTGGCATCCCAGCATGGCCAAGCTGCGTATAAAGGAAATAAAAGCTGGAAAAACTGATTGGATGATTGAAGCCATGGGTCTTCAACCGGGGGATTGGGTCCTGGATTGTACTTTGGGTCTGGGAGCGGACGCTATCGTGGCATCCTTTGTAGTGGGTAACCAGGGCCGGGTGGTAGGGGTGGAATCGTCTCCTGTGCTGGCTGTTCTTGTGCAGCACGGTCTTAAAACCTATCGTGATCACGTCTCCCGGGAACTGCTTGCAGCCATGGCCCGTATTGAGGTAGTTTGTGCCGATCACTTATCCTATTTAAAAAATCTAGCCTCAGAAAGCTTTGATGTCGTTTATTTTGATCCCATGTTTCGCAAACCTCTTCAAAAATCTAAAGCCATTGGCCCGGTACGCCTGGTGGCCAATCCTGCTCCCCTCTCCATTCAGGCAGTAGAGGAAGCCATAAGAGTGGCCCGGCGAAGGGTAGTGATGAAGGAAACCAGGGACAGCGGAGAATTTGCCCGGTTGGGTTTTACCCGGGTGCTGGGTGGCAAATATTCCCCTGTGGCTTACGGGATCATCGAGAAAAAAGGGGGAACTGATTGATGGAGAAATCCATACCCCTGCTGGTCCTGGTTGGTCCTACAGCTGTGGGTAAAACTGCCGTTTCGGTGGAAGTGGCCCTGAAATTGGGGGGGGAGATTGTTTCTGCCGATTCGATGCTGGTTTATCGCTATATGAATATTGGTACAGCCAAACCAACAATGGAGGAACGACGGGGTATTCCCCATTATATGATTGACATCATTGATCCTGATGAGTCATACAGCGTGGCCCTATACCAGGCACAGGCCAGGCAGCATATCCGGGAAATATGGGAGCGGGGCAAGCTTCCCCTTTTAGTAGGGGGTACCGGACTCTATATTCGTTCTGTAATTGAGCCATACCATTTCACAGGTGCGGGTGTGGATGAGCATTTCCGCAGCCAGCTTTTGAAAGAGGCGAGGGAAAAGGGCGCGCAGGCCCTTTATCAGCGCCTTGTCGAAGTGGATCCGGAGACAGCAGCGAAGGTTCATCCCAACAATCTTAAACGGGTAATCAGGGCACTGGAAGTTTATCACCTTACGGGGCATCCCATGTCAAGTGCTTTAAGGCAAAAAGGCGATGGTCCTCCCTATAATACCCTCATTATTGGATTAACCATGGATCGGCAGAGGCTTTACCAGCGCATTGAAGCCAGGGTAGAACAAATGCTAGAGATGGGCCTTGTAGATGAAGTACGGAGTCTTTTAAAAAGGGGGTATAGTCCTTACCTGACCTCGATGCAGGGTCTGGGTTATAAGGAGATTATCGCTTACCTCCGGGGTTTGTCCACAATAGAGGAAGCAATCTACTTACTTAAAAGAAATACAAGAAGATTTGCTAAAAGACAATTTACCTGGTTTAAACGGGACCCGCGGATTAACTGGATAAATATAGGGCATTATACCGGTATCACAGAAATAGCACAAGAAATTACGAAACGAGCAGAAGGAGTCTTATTAAATACGTCGAAGACAAATTAGAAAAAAATACTACCGACGGAGGGACCTTCCAATGAGTAAGCCGCAAATAAATTTGCAGGATGCATTTTTAAATCAGGTGCGCAAGGAAAATATTCCCGTGACCATCTTTTTGGTCAACGGTTTTCAGCTTAAGGGCGTGGTCAGGGGTTTCGATAACTTTACCGTAATTTTGGAAAGCGATGGGAAGCAGATGATGGTTTACAAGCACGCCATATCCACCGTCAGCCCAATGCGTCCTATGACTACCTCTTTTTCCGAGCAAAAAGCACAATAAGCACAATAATAGTTAATAAATGGTCTCTCCGTTGGAGGGGCCTTTTGTTTTGGGATATTACTTACCCGTCTCCCCTTCTTTTGTTATATAATCCCAAAAAGCGCCAGCAGCAAAACTCAGCGGCCACTCTTTTACATGAACCAGGTAAAGGTAACGGGTCAGATCTAACTCTTTTAGGGTTACTTGATATACCCTTTTCAGGGCCAGCGGTTCAGCGGCAGCCAGGGCAGAAACCAGGCTAATTCCCAGGCCAGCCTGTACAGCTGTAATTACAGCCCGGGTGCTACCCAGTTCCATTACCACCTGTGCATCTCTCACGGAAAGGCCCAGCTGGGCCATTTTTTCTTCCATAGAGCGGCGGGTGCCCGAACCCGGCTCGCGGAGGATCAAAGGCTGGGTCAATAATTCAGCCGGGCTTACTGCGTCCCGGTTTATCCAGGGATGTTCCGGCCCGACAATAAGTACCAGCCTGTCCTGATACCAGGGCAAACATTCGAGCCCATCCTCTTTAACAGGTGCCCCGGTTATTCCCAAATCTATTTCCCTCTCCTGTACCCAGCGGATAACCTGACTGCTTCCCGCTATTCGCAGGGTAACCTCAATTCCAGGGTAGTCCCGGTGAAAACGGCCAATCAACAGAGGCAGGAGATATTCACCGGGAATGGTGCTGGCTCCCAGATTGAGATGACCTTTTTTAAGTCCTTTCAGTTCATCTAATTCGGATTTAATTTTTTGAAAGTGGCGCAGTATCTGCTGTGCTTCCGGGTATAGAAGCCGTCCGGCTTCGGTGAGCTCTACTTTTTTATCTCCCCGGTAAAAAAGGGTCGTACCGAGGCTTTCCTCCAGGGACCTGATTTGAAAACTTATTGCTGGTTGGCTCATGTAGAGATGTTTGGCTGCCTTGGTGAAACTCTGCAGTTCTGCTACTCTTAAAAAAGCTTCCAGTTGCTTTAAATTCATCCTTTATTCACCGCCAGTACTGCCTTTGCTGCCGCGATCACGGCCAGCTGAACATATTCCTTGGACAGCCCCCCCTGCATATACACCGCATAAGGTTCACGCATCGGCGCATCGGCGCTTAGCTCAATGGACGAGCCCTGAACAAAGGTACCCGCAGCCATGATTACCGCATCATCATAGCCGGGCATGTCCACCGGTTGGGGCAGCACATGTGAATCGACAGGGGAAGACTGCTGTAACCCCTGACAAAAAGCAATTACCCTTTCGGGTGAACCCAAAAGGATAGCTTGAACAATGTCGGTACGTTCTTCCTGGGGCGCGGGATCTACTGTAAAGCCCAATCTCTCAAAGAGGCGGGCGGCAAAGATGGCTCCCTTTAAAGCCTCTGCTACCACATGTGGAGCTATGAAAAGCCCTTGAAAAAGTAAGCGCTGATAATCCGGGCTGGGTCCTACCTCTCTGCCCAGTCCCGGTGCTATGAGCCGGCTGGCGGCCATTTCTACGTAAGTTTTTCCCCCCACTACGTAACCACCACCCGGGGCCAGGCCTCCTCCGGGGTTCTTGATCAGCGATCCGGCCACTAAATCTGCCCCTACTGCTGGAGGTTCCAGGGGTTCTACAAATTCGCCGTAGCAATTATCCACAAAAGTTATTACGTGAGGATAATTTTTCTTAATCCAGGCTATTGCCCGGCCCATTTCGCTTAAATTTAAAGAAGGCCGCAGGCTATAACCCCGTGATCGCTGGAACATTATCATACGGGTGCGTTTATTAATAGCCCGGGCAACAGCATCTATGTTCAGCCTGCCGTTGGGAAGCAGGTCTACCTGCCGGTAAGTGATGCCCAGCTCTTTTAAAGAACCAGGGGCGTTACCCCTAATACCGATTACTTCTTGAAGGGTATCGTAAGGTGTTCCTGTTGCTACCAGTAATTCATCCCCGGGACGCAAAACACCAAATAGACACAGGGCAATGGCATGGGTACCGCTAACTATCTGCCCCCTCACCAGGGCGGCCTCAGCCTGAAACGCCCGGGCGTACACATTTTCCAGGGTTTCCCTTCCCTGATCGCCGTAACCATAACCAGTGGAACCTTTTAAATGATAATCGCTTACCCGGGCCTGGTGAAAAGCGGCCAGTACCCGGCTATGATTGCGGCGCGCTACTGCGTCTATTCTTTCATAATAAGGTTGTACTTCTTTTTCTACTTCTGCAGCCAGGGTAATCAAATCTGTGGTATTCAAGCCATAACTCCCCTTTTAAAGGTAATCAACGAAATGTTAACGGTTTATGTATACCATGCTGTATTCTAAGTTCCCGGGTTGTATTCCCGTGCCCGGAGAATATCTTCCCGGGTGATGGTCATTAAATCTTCCCTGCTGACCTGGCTCTTGCGGACCAGGCGGACTGCCTGCTGGCGTATGGCCCGTTCAATAAGGTTGCGTACCAGCCGGGCGTTACCGCTATGTACATGAAGGGAACGGCTTTCCTCCAGAATAAGACGCAATTCATCCCGCGCTCCCTGAGTTAAATGGTACTGGCGTTTTTTTAGCATGAGGTCCGCAATGGCCAGAAGTTCCGGGGTGGTATAATCAGGAAAAGTAATATGAATGGGAAAGCGGGAGCGTAATCCAGGATTACTTTCCATAAACCACTCCATTTCCTGACGATAACCGGCCAGGATAAGAATTAAATTATCTTTGTGATCTTCCATTCCTTTAACCAGTGCGTCGATGGCTTCACGCCCGAAATCTTTTTCACCGCCCCGGGCCAGGGAATAGGCTTCGTCGATGAAAAGAATGCCCCCCAGCGCTTTTTTAATCTGCTCCCTGGTTTTTTGAGCTGTATGGCCAATATATTCTCCCACCAGGTCGGCCCTTTCCACCTCTACCAGATGCCCCCTGGGTAAAACCCCCGCTTCTTTAAAAAGGCGGCCAATGATGCGGGCCACAGTGGTTTTCCCCGTTCCCGGATTACCTTTAAAAACCATGTGCAGGACCTGAGGTTCGGTAGCCAGCTTTTCTTTTTGCCTCCGGCGCTGTATCTCTACAAAAGCGTGAACTTCACGCACCAGTTTCTTTACTCCGGTGAGGCCAACCAGTGAGTCCAATTCTTTCATGATCTCCCGGACATTTTTTTGACGCTGGTCTTCACCACTTCCGCCAAAAGTTTTTTCCTCCTGCCCCCCTGGTGAAAAAACAGGAAAGTTCCGGCGTTCTTTAATTCCGTTTTGTTCTCCATGGTTTTGCCAGAGCCTGATTTTCACCAAAGGTAATCACCTCGCAGGCAGAGGTTTACTTTAAATTATACGCCTGCCTGGAGGGAACATTGACCTCTTGGAAGCAACCGGTTTTTACAGGTTATTATTCCCAGATTTATTTTTAAAGATATCAAAGCTATTTTCTTGCCTCCCGCGCTTTTTCCTGCTGAAATATGTCACTTTTGAGGTAAAGGAGGGTTTGGTTCCTGCGGTATCGAAATAGTTAGCATTTCGGTTCAACATTTATTTTTCTTGGAGGGAGATACTTTATTTGATTGTTTACAGGCGTATTTTGCCGTTGCGTACCAGGTTGGCCATTTTATCTTATGTGTCGGTGCTGGTGGCCATCATGGTAGCCGTTATATTTATGGGATTTAAAGTTTCCCATTTAATTGAAAAGGAGATGGGGAGACGTGCCCTGGCCATTGCCAGGACCCTTGCTCAGATGGAGGTTATACAAAATAACGTGGGGCATATCGGCGGTGCTGATGTTATTCAACCTCTGGCTGAAAAAATCAGGCTGGCTACAGGGGTGGAATATATTGTCGTAGTAGATATGAACGGAATTCGTTACTCTCATCCGGTAGCGGAACGCATAGGGGGTAAGTTTTCGGGTGGAGACCTTGGCCGGGCTCTATCCGGCCAGGAATATATCACCCGTACCGCCGGCATAAGGGGTCCCGCCGTTCGTGCTTTTTCTCCCATAAAAACGGATGAGGGCACGCGACAGGTTGGGGTGGTGGTAGTAGGAATTATTACTCCTACCTTTGCTCAACTTTATCAGGCTATCCAGGCTCAACTTTATCCTTCCCTGGCCGTAGGTTTGCTGGTAGGCTTGCTCGGTTCTCTTTACCTGGCCAGCAGGATTAAGGGAGCCATGTTCGCTCTCGAGCCCGAGGAAATTGCCCGTATTTTGGAAGAACGCACGGCCATGTTGCAGGCTATGGGCGAGGGAATAACTGGGTAAGTACAGCCGGGCAAAGGAGCTAAAGGTAGACCTTCTTATTGATCGTTCCTGCCGGTTGTTGAGGTTACCGTCCCGTATGGATGCTGCTGCCCTTGGGGTTGTGCTGGGCAACCTTCTGGAAAATGCCCTCGATGCCGTCCGGGACATGGAACCTTCCCGCAGGCGAGTGGAATTAGAAATGAGTGAAGATTCAGGGGAGTTGATGATTATGATACGGGATTGGGGAGCAGGTATACCGGAGCATCTGCAGGATCGGGTTTTCGAGCAGGGATTTTCAACCAAAGGAGCCGGGCGTGGAATAGGTCTCTACCTGGTTAAAAAGCATGTTGATACTGCCGGGGGGAAAATTACCATCCATTCCCGGCCGGGAGAAGGAACCACCGTTATGGTTCGTATTCCATTCTTTCAAAAGTAATATTTTGAAAGACTTTTCCGTGAAGGTAACTTACGGGGGGTTAACGTGTGGGCATCATTGATGTGCTGATTGTAGAGGATGATCCAATGGTAGTGGAAGTAAACCAGGGTTTTGTCAATGCCGTACCCGGTTTTAAAGTGGTAGGTGTAGCCCGTACAGGAAAAGAAGCGGTAAGGCTGGCAGCCCGGTTAAAACCTGCCCTGATCCTTTTAGATGTTTACCTGCCGGATATGAGCGGTTTAGCTGCCCTGCAGGAAATTCGCCGGCTTGGTTTACCTACCGATGTAATGCTGGTAACGGCGGCTCAAGATGCAGAAACCATAAAAAATGCTTTCCGTTATGGAGCGGTGGATTATATCATCAAACCATTCAAATTTAACCGCTTGAGAAGCGCCCTCGAGAATTTTGCATTTTTATATAATCGTTTAAATAAAAAAGCCCAGCTGGAGCAGGATGATATTGATCGACTGGCCCGGAGAAGAGCGGTGGCAGCTACTGAAGAGACGGCCGAAGGGATGCCAAAGGGTTTGAATGAAGTTACCTTAAAACAGGTTTTGCTTTTACTTATAAAGGAAGAAGCATCCCTATCAGCTGAAGAGGTGGCCGCTGCCCTGGGCCTGGCCAGGGTAACAGCCCGCCGGTATCTGGAATATTTATACCAGCTTGGTAAAGTAACGGTGGAACTTCAATACGGTTCGGTGGGATACAGGGAGGTAAACGTTTTGAGTGATTCATTTGTCGAATTACAGAATCGGGTTATCCAGCGGGGTTTATGTACGGCCTGCGGTACTTGTGCAGGAATATGTATTGCAGGAGCTATTGGATGGGGCTATAAAGACAACGAACCACTACCGGAATTAATTGGTAGCTGTACAGGTTGCGGTTTATGCACAATTATATGTCCGGGAGAGGAGGTTAATATTCCCCTTTTAGAACAATTTGTTTTTGGGCGTGTGAGGGAAGAAAAAATTCCCGACCTTGGTGTGTACCGCTATGCGCGGGCTGGCTGTGCAGTCGACAGGGATATCAGGAAACATGGTGCTAGCGGAGGATTGGTCACGGCTCTGCTGATTTATGCTCTAGAAAAGGGGCTTGTTGATTGTGCTCTAGTGGCCGGATATCGGCCGGACCAGCCCTGGCGTACCGAGGCAAAGCTGGCAGTAACCCGCCAGCAACTCCTGGCCGCAGCCCAGAGTAAATACGCTTGTGTACCAGTAAGTGCCCTTTTAAACAGGGCTTATAAAGAAGGTTACCGTCGCTTAGCGGTAGTGGGCCTGCCGTGTCAGATCCACGGCTTGCGCAAGATGCAGTATCACGGTCAGCCTGCATATCTATCCCGGGCGGTGGTGTTAACAGTGGGGCTTTTCTGTGCTTCCCAGTTTTATTTTGAGGGTACTTACCACCTCCTGGTAGAACATTTAAAGGTGGAGAAGCTAGAAGATATTACTTCTTTGAACTACCGGGACGGTGATTGGCCGGGTCACCTGACGGTAGAACTCAAGGATGGGCGGAAGTTGCTTTTGGATCGCCATCAGTATATGTACCATCATCTCATGCCTGCATATAAACGGGATCGTTGTGAAATGTGTGTAGACTGGTCTGCGGAATTGGCAGATTTGTCAGTAGGGGATTACTGGAGGCCACGGGTGCGGGAAAAGCGAGATTTGGTGGGAGTATCTTCCTGTCTGGTACGTACTCCAGCGGGTGAAGAGTTGTTGGAGGGGGCGGAAAAAAGCGGTTATGTGGAAACAATTTCATTGAAAGCTGATTCTCTGGCTGCCGGGATAGGTTATGAATTAAAAAAGCATGCCGCCGCTTTCCGCTTAAGACAACGACGTCATTTTGGTTGGCCTGTACCGAATTATTACCTAGAAATCAACAGCAAGCCCTTTCCTCGGGAATTACACCTAGCTCCCGAAAGGGGGCAACAACTTTAAACAGTAGCTCCGATAAAGATCCTGAGTACAAAGATTTAATTGAACTCATACTCTGGGGGCGATATAATCGCCGTTATGCACCGTAGGAGATAAGAAAATTGCCGAAGGATTTACTAAGGAATCACTAAGCCTGGGTACCATTATCTTTATAACATTATTCTATTTAAAGGAGTGAGCCATGATGTTCCGGTGCGCAGAGTGTGGAATCTACGCTTGCTACACGGGCCAGACGGAGAAAATTCCGGAGCACTGCCCCATGAATACTGCAGGTAATGTTTTTGAGGAAGTCGATAGAGAATACCGGCAGGATCCGGTTGCAGCCAATCTGGCCCTTAACTCGGCCTTAACTGAGTCCGCCGGTTACCGCAGGTGGAGCAGGCTGGAAGAGATCATCCAGTTCAGCCGTATGGCCGGATTTACTAAATTGGGCCTGGCTTTCTGCGTCGGATTGCGCAGGGAAGCAGCACAGGTGACAAAGATATTCCAGCAAGCAGGATTTGTCGTTGCATCGGTAATGTGCAAAACCGGCTCCAAACCCAAGGAATTATTAGGTATACGCGAAGAGCAAAAGGTTCGCCCCGGTCAATTTGAACCTATGTGCAATCCCGTCGCCCAGGCCTACTTGTTAAACCGGGCCGGCACGGAGTTGAACGTTTTACTTGGTCTTTGCGTGGGCCACGACAGTTTATTTATCAAGTATTCGGCAGCACCGGTTACCGTTCTGGCGGTCAAGGATCGGGTGCTGGCCCATAACCCTCTGGGAGCTATCTATGCCGCCCATTATTATGCTCCGAAACTGGCAGCCTGTAAAAAGTCGGATTAAAAGGAAAGGGAAACGGGTTTAATTTAAAGTTTGCGCAGCAGGCCCACCACCTTGCCCAGAATAAGCGGGTTTTTTACTCTAATGGGTGACATGGCCTTGTTTTCCGGCTGCAGGCGAATATGGTCGTCTTCCCGGAAGAATCTTTTAACCGTGGCCTCATCCTCTACAAGAGCTACCACAATATCCCCGTTATCTGCGCTGGACTGGCGCCTTACCACCACCAGGTCTCCGTCAAGGATGCCGGCTTCAATCATGCTGTCGCCCCGGACAGTAAGCATGAAGAATTCACCCTCTCCGGTAAAACTGGCCGGCAGGGGAAAAACGTCCTCCTGGAATTCCACAGCCAGGATGGGTTCTCCCGCCGCCACTCTACCCAGCAGGGGAATCATCCGAATGGGTTGATTTACAGGCAAAGTGTGTTCCCGTAATTCCAATGCCCTGGGTTTGGTGGGGTCGCGCCTTATTAAACCTTTTTCCTCCAATCGCTTTAAATAATAATGTACTGTGGAACTGGATTTAAGTCCCGCTGCCTGACCTATTTCCCGCACCGAAGGTGGATATCCTTTATTATGTATACACTTTTTGATTATTTCTAAAATTATCTTTTCCCTGGGGGTGAGGTCGGTGTTCATGATGACCATTAACCTCCTTTTTTTTTGGATTATATCATAGAGCGAATAAGGAAAAAACAATTGTTCGGATTTTATTATTATATTTTATTTTTTAGAAGGGAATAGAAGATAAGCGTCGAAATAAACCTTTAAATTCTGGACCACGTAGAAGGTGAAGTGGTATGCCCAGGTTATCCGTAGCCATTATCGGGGGCAATGAGGATGGTTATTCCATTTACCGTATGCTGAAAGCCGTAAAGGATGTACAGATTTTGGGGGTAGCCGATCCCGATCTTTCATCTCCGGGGATAAAGGCTGCGGCCGCAGATGGGGTTTTTACCACTGCTGATTATGGAGAATTGTTGCGTTTACCCGGCATAGATGTTTTGATCGAGGCTACCGGAGATCCGGAGGTCCAGCTGCACCTGCACCGGGTAAAACCACGGGAAATGTCTATCATGGAGGCCCGGGCCCTGGATCTAATGCTGGCCGTTTTAAAAGAAAAGGAGAAGTTGCTGGAAGCACGGCGGGTGCAAGGTGAGCTGGCCGCCATCCTCGATTCGGTCCAGGAGGCCATTGAAGTGGCGGATTCCCGCGGGGTTATTAAGTACGTTAACCCGGCCTTTACCCGTATTACCGGTATCAGTGAGAAGGAAAGGATTGGTCAGAATATCTTCGAAGCTTCCCCCGACGGGGCCCTGGCCACGGTACTGCGCACTGGCCGTAGTGTGGTGGGACACCGTACCAAAGTGGGAGGGAGTAATGCGGAAGTAATTTCCAATGCTGCTCCCATTTTTGTGGATGGCAAGATGGAAGGAGCGGTGGTGGTTTTTCAGCACTTTACTGACGTTATGAATTTAATGGAACAACTGCGCCAGAGCACCAGTATTATTGAGAATCTCTCCGATAAATTCGGCCAGGTTACCACCAGCAAGTATACTTTTGCCGATATACTGGGGAATAGTGCTGAGCTACGCCGCTGTATCCAGGTGGCCGAAAGGGCAGCCCGTACAAATTCTACCGTCCTCCTGCTTGGAGAAAGTGGCACAGGGAAAGAGTTGTTCGCTCATGCAATCCATCATGCCAGCCCCCGCAGGGATAAGCCATTTATAAAAGTTAATTGTGCAGCCATCCCGGATAGTCTTTTAGAGAGCGAGTTTTTCGGTTACGCCAAAGGAGCCTTTACCGGGGCAGTTAAATCTAAAATTGGTAAATTTGAACTGGCCCATGGCGGAACTATTTTTCTCGATGAAATTGGTGACATGAATCTTAATTTACAGGGGAAACTGCTCCGGGTATTACAAGAAATGGAATTTGAACGGGTTGGTGGTACCCAGACCATTAAAGTTGATGTGCGGGTTATTGCGGCTACCAACCGTAATCTGCGGGAGTTAATCCGCCAGGGTAAGTTTAGAGAAGACCTGTACTATCGCTTAAATGTGGTTGAAATTACCATACCGCCTTTACGGGTAAGGAAAGAAGATTTACCTATTTTAATTAACCATTTAATTATTAAATTAAATAGAAAATTAGGTAAAAAAGTTAAAGGCTTATCCAAGGATGCCGAGGAGATTCTTTATAGTTATGATTGGCCGGGAAATATCCGGGAACTGGAAAATGTGTTTGAACGGATAATGGTAACTGTGGATGAGGAGATTTTTACCAAAAAACATTTTATTCAACATATAAATCAGTTTAAGGCCTGTCCAGAAAAAGATATAGAGCTTATTCCCATCGATCAGATGGAACAGCTACTGATTAAAAAAGCCATAGCAAAATATGGTACCAGTGTAGAAGGCAAACGACGGGCCGCTCAAGCATTGAATATTTCTCTGGCTACTCTTTATAACAAGTTAAAGAAAAGCAGGATTGAAGAATTTACCAATTGATAGGAGTTGGAATTTTTAGACTAATTCTAAATATAAGAAAATGTCTACCATTTTTACTTTAGAGATTTTAAGTGCCTCCAGCCATTCTTTATAATTTTTAGAAATAATAACTGGCGCCCTGTATGTTTATAAAGATTAGAAATTGCCTCCAGGTGCTATAATATCGCATTTTTGCTCATTTGTATGTTTTATTCTGATTTGGTATAAAAATTGCTCTTGTGAAATAGTTGCTTTAAATAATTGGAAGGAGGGAAAAACTTTTTGCGCTTTATAGACGCCGCTACCATCACTGCTACGGTAGCCGAACTGTGTCAGAAAGCAAACTATGAGCTGGGGGAAGATGTTTTAAGGGCATTTAATGAAGCTCTGGACCAGGAAATATCGTTAACAGGAAAAGATGTCCTGCAACAACTGCTGGAGAATGCCCGTATTGCCAGGGAAGAACAGGTCCCCATGTGTCAGGATACCGGTTTTGCCGTTGTATTTCTGGAAATTGGGCAAGAAGTAATGATTACCGGAGGGGACCTGTACGAAGCTGTTAACGAGGGAGTACGCCGGGGTTACCGGGATGGCTACCTGCGCAAATCTATTGTTGATCATCCCCTGCGCCGTAAAAATACAGGAGATAATACACCGGCTGTTATTCACACCCGTATTGTTCCCGGCGACAAACTCAGGATTGTTGTCGCGCCTAAAGGGGGCGGCAGCGAAAACATGAGTGGCCTGCGTATGCTTAAACCGGCTGAGGGAGTGGAGGGGGTTAAGAATTTTGTCATCGAGCAGGTTAGGGCAGCTGGACCCAATCCCTGTCCGCCAGTGGTGGTTGGTGTTGGGATCGGTGGTACCTTTGAAAAAGCTGCCCTGCTGGCCAAGGAAGCCCTTCTGCGTCCTTTAGGACAGTCCCATCCTGATGCTGAAGTTGCTGCTCTGGAGAAGGAGCTTTTGGAGGCTATCAATAACTTGGGTATCGGGCCTCAAGGATTGGGCGGCCGTATCACTGCTCTGGCAGTACACGTAGAAGTCTATCCATGTCATATAGCCAGCCTGCCGGTAGCCGTAAATATTAATTGCCATGCCAGTCGACATAAAGAAGCGGTACTTTAGCGAGTATTGTGTTTTGGGAGGTAGAAAGTTTTGCCCCAGATTAGGCTGACAACGCCCCTTACCGATGAGGTGGTAGAAAAGCTGCGTATTGGTCAGCGGGTTTTACTAAATGGTGTGCTCTACACGGCTCGGGACGCGGCTCACAAGAAAATGGTGGAACTGCTGGACCGGGGAGAAAAATTACCCATCCCCCTGGAAGGACAGGTTATTTATTACGTGGGACCTTCGCCAGCTAAACCTGGCCGGGTGATTGGTTCTGCCGGGCCAACCACCAGTGGCCGGATGGATCCCTATGCACCGCGGTTAATTGCCCTGGGTTTAAAAGGTATGATAGGTAAGGGAAAACGTTCTCCAGAAGTAATTAAAGCTATGAAACAGTACAAGGCTGTTTATTTCGCTGCTGTGGGTGGTGCAGCGGCATTGCTGGCCCGGGCGATCAAATCGTGTCGTGTTGTAGCCTATCCGGAGCTGGGACCGGAGGCTATCCACGAATTAATAGTAGAGGATTTTCCGGTAATTGTGGTAAATGATGTTCTAGGTGCTGACCTGTATGATGAGGGTGTAAAGATCTATGCCGGCCGGTAACGGCTGGTGATAAAGGGGGAAATGCTGTGAAACTTTATGAATACATGGGTAAAGAGCTTTTTAATCGGTATGGTTTGACCATACCACGGGGTAAAATGGTTGCCTCGCCAGAGGAAGCAGCAGCAGTAGCGGCGGAAATTGGGGCACCGGTGGTAATTAAGTCTCAGGTGCTATCGGGTAAGCGAGGTAAAGGGGGCGGGATAAAGTTCGCCGATACACCTGAAGAGGCCCGCGAGGCTGCTGCCCAGGTTCTGGGTATGACTGTCCAGGGATTAAAGGTAGAAATGATCCTGGTGGAAGAAAAACTGGCTATTGATCACGAGTTTTATGTAGCCATTACCGTGGATGGAGCGGCCAAAGCGCCCGTTTTAATAGCTTCTGCCCAGGGTGGTATGGATATAGAAGAGGTTCCCGACGAATTTATTGTCAAGGAACATCTGGATGTTTGCCTGGGCATCCAGCCATATTTGTGCCGGGAAGTATGCCGCCGGTTGGGTATAACCGGTGCTGTGGCTAAAGAATTCAGCCGGTTATTGCCAATCCTTTACCGTATTTTCCGGGAAAAGGATGCCGAGCTGGTGGAGATTAACCCGCTGGTTTTAAGCGGTGAGAAGTTAATAGCTGCCGATGCAAAGGTTACCATCGACGATGAGGCTCTTTACCGGCAAAAGGATTTGCCAGTGGTTGATGACCGTACTGAAGCCGAGCGGCAGGCCCACGCCCTGGGACTTTCTTATGTTCAGCTGGATGGGAATATAGCTGTGATGGCAAATGGCGCAGGTATTACCATGGGTACTCTGGATATTATCCAGCATTATGGTGGTGCTCCTGCCAATTTCCTGGATGCCGGTGGTGGCACCGGAATGGAGGCTACCGCTAAAGCCCTGGAAATTCTCCTGTCCACCAATCCCAGGGTGATATTTATCAATATATTTGGGGGTATTACCCGCTGTGACGATGTGGCCAGGGCTCTGGTAAAGGTGAAGCAGGAGAAAGGAATCAATGTTCCAGTAGTTATTCGACTGGTTGGTACCAACGAAGAAGAAGGTGTGCGTCTACTCAGGGAACACGGCATTGAAGCTTATAAAGTTATGCATGAGGCTGCGGCCAAGGCTGTAGAACTGGCCAGAGCCCAGAACTGAAGAATACCTCCGAGAAGGAAGGAGCGGTCAGGAGTGGCCATTATAGTTGGTGAAAAAACCAATGTTCTGGTTCAAGGGATTACAGGTAACCAGGGTACGTTTCATACCAAACAGATGCTGGCCTATGGAACCCGGATTGTTGCTGGGGTTTCACCGGGTAAGGGTGGCCAGACAGTGGAAGGAGTTCCTGTGTATGATACCGTGGCTGCAGCCATGGAAAACCACCAGATCGATGCTTCCGTGCTTTTCATTCCGGCGCCCTTTGCCAAAGATGCTGCTTTTGAGGCCATTGCTGCGGGAATACGAGTAGTAGTTATTATAACCGAGCATATACCTGTTCATGATGAAATGGAGATCATTGCTTTTGCCCGGCGGCGGGGCACAATAATAATTGGCCCCAATACCTTTGGGATTGTTTCTTCGGGAAGGTGTAAGATTGGCATTCCGCCCAACCAGTTTTTTGTGCCGGGTCACATTGGTGTAGTAGCGCGCAGCGGTACCTTGACTTATGAGATTGTTGCCAATCTAACAGCCAGCGGCTTGGGACAATCAACGGTAGTTGGCCTGGGTGGCGACCGGGTTGTTGGTTTATCCTTTGTGGATGTGCTGGAGAAATTTGAAAAGGACCCGGAGACCAGAGCCGTGGTGCTGGTTGGTGAAATTGGAGGTAATGCGGAAGAAGAGGCTGCCCTGTTTATTAAGAAAATGACCAAACCTGTTGTAGCTTATATTGCTGGAAAGAGCGCACCGCCCGGTAAACGCATGGGCCATGCCGGGGCGATCATTGAACGGGGAAAAGGCACTTTTGAGGGCAAGGTTAAGGCACTTACGGCTGCCGGTGCCCGGGTAGCTACTCTGCCATTTGAGGTTCCGGAGTTAATTAAGGAAGCTCTGGGTTGAGCTTTTAGGGAGGGAGATGGATGTTCGAAAAAGAAAAATTGGAAAGCATCCGGGCAGCGACCAGGGAGTACCAGGAGCGGCTGGAAGCTCAGGTAAAAAAGAGACCGGAGAGACAGGCGAGCTTTGCTACTGATTCGGGCATTGAAATAAAGACCCTGTATACTCCGGAGGATATAGCTGATCTTGATTACGAGCGGGATCTCGGTTTTCCTGGTTCATACCCTTTTACCCGCGGAGTACAGCCCAACATGTACCGGGGTCGTCTGTGGACCATGCGTCAGTACGCTGGTTTTGGTACAGCCGAGGAAACCAATGCCCGTTTCCGTTATTTGTTGGAGCAGGGGCAGACCGGCTTGAGCGTGGCTTTTGACCTTCCCACCCAAATTGGTTATGATTCGGATCATCCCCTGGCCCGGGGCGAGGTGGGCAAGGTAGGGGTAGCTATTGATTCCCTGGAGGATATGGAAACCCTGTTCGAGGGAATTCCCCTGGACAAAGTGAGCACCTCCATGACCATTAATTCCCCGGCTGCCATCCTGCTGGCCATGTATATAGCTGTGGCAGAAAAGCAGGGTGTTACACCTGATAAGCTCAATGGGACCATACAAAATGATATCTTGAAAGAATACATTGCCAGGGGAACTTATATTTTCCCGCCGGGTCCATCCATGCGCCTGATTACTGATATCTTTGCCTATTGTTCCAAGAATGTTCCCAGCTGGAATACCATCAGCATCAGCGGCTACCATATCCGGGAGGCCGGTTCCACGGCGGTGCAGGAGGTAGCCTTTACCCTGGCCGATGGCATTGCCTATGTCCAGGCGGCTATTGATGCCGGGTTAAATGTGGACGATTTTGCTCCCCGCCTGTCTTTCTTCTTTAACGCTCACTTGAACTTTTTCGAGGAAATTGCCAAGTTCCGGGCCGCCAGGCGACTCTGGGCCAAGATCATGAAGGAACGGTTTGGGGCCAAGAATCCTCGCTCCTGGATGTTGCGCTTCCATACTCAAACGGCGGGTTGCAGCCTGACGGCTCAACAACCGATGGTAAATATTATGCGGACGGCTTTTGAAGCCTTGAGCGCAGTGCTGGGAGGTACCCAGTCCCTGCACACCAACTCTTACGACGAAGCTCTGGCCCTGCCCAGCGATGAGTCGGTGCTTATAGCTTTGCGGACGCAGCAGGTAATAGGATACGAGATTGGTGTTACCGATACGGTGGATCCTCTGGGCGGCTCGTACTATATTGAAAGCCTGACCAATGAAATTGAAGAAAAGGCCATGGCCTACATTAAAAAGATAGATGAGCTGGGTGGTGCTCCCGAGGCCATCGAGTTTATGCAAAAAGAAATTAAGGATAGTGCTTATCGCTATCAAATGGATATAGAAAGCGGTAAAAAGGTAGTTATTGGCATTAACAAGTTCCAGATGGAATACGAAAAGCCCAAGAATCTGTTAAAGGTTGATCCGGCAGTGGCAGAACGCCAGACGGCCAAGCTGCGGGCATTGAAGGCGCGCCGGGACAACCAGAAGGTTAAAAAGGTATTAAGCAACCTGCGGGAAGCGGCATCTACCAAGGAAAACTTGATGCCCCTATTCATTGATGCCGTGAAAGCTTATGCTACTCTGGGAGAAATTTGCGATACACTGCGGGAAGTTTTTGGAGAATATCGCCAGCAAATTGTCTTTTAAGGTAAGGAGGGAAAAACAGGATGAGTGAACGGCCCATTCGGGTCCTGGTGGCCAAGCCGGGCCTTGACGGCCATGACCGGGGAGCTAAAGTTATAGCACAGGCTCTGCGGGATGCCGGAATGGAAGTTATATATACCGGTTTGCGACAGACTCCCGAGCAAATTGTAGAAGCGGCACTCCAGGAGGACGTGCAGGTAGTAGGTTTGAGTATTCTCTCGGGGGCGCACATGCACCTGTTCCCGGCCGTTGTGGAAGGTTTGCGGGCTCAGGGAGCTGATGACATACTGGTAGTGGGCGGGGGCATTATTCCCGATGAGGATATCCCTCTTTTAAAGGAAGCGGGAATTGCGGAAATTTTTGGCCCCGGTACTCCCACCACGGAAATAATTCGTTTTATACGGGAAGAGGTGGCTAAAAGATTCCCCAAAGGGAGGGAAAACGATGGTAAAGATTAAAAAAATTGATCACGTGGGTATCGCTGTGAAAGATCTGACCAAGGCTATTGAGTTTTATGAAGGACTCCTGGGGTTAAAAGTGACAGGCACCGAAGTAGTCGAGGAGCAAAAAGTGAAGGTTGCATTTTTGCCTACCGGTGACAGTGAGGTGGAACTCCTGGAGTCCACGACTCCAGATGGTCCTATTGCCCGGTTTATTGAGAAAAATGGCGAAGGTATCCAGCATATTGCCTTCCGGGTGGATAATCTGGAACAGGTTCTTGAGGAGTTAAAAGCTAAGGGTGTGCGGCTTATTGATGAAAAGCCTCGCCGGGGCGCCGGAGGGGCCCGGATTGCTTTTCTTCATCCCAAGTCCACCTTTGGGACACTGGTGGAATTGTGCGAACGTGAGGATTAAAAGGGGAGGGGAAGCCATTGGGTATGCAGGAGAGGTTGGAACAGCTAAAACAGCTGCGTGAAAAAATCCAAGCGGGCGGTGGCCCAAAACGTATCGAGAAGCAGCATGAAGCCGGTAAGAGGACTGCGCGGGAACGGATTGAAATGTTCTTCGATCCCGGTACCTTCGTTGAAATAAATACCTTTGCCGGCGATCCCGATGTTTCTAATCTTAAAAATCCCGGTGAAGGTGTGGTAACCGGTTACGGCAAAGTTGACGGACGTAAAGTTTACATTTTTGCCCAGGATTTTACAGTAGCCGGAGGATCACTGGGACGCGTCCATGCTGCCAAAATATGCCATATACTGGATCTGGCCATGAAGACAGGTGCACCGGTGGTAGGTTTGAACGATTCCGGGGGAGCGCGTATTCAAGAAGGTGTGGATGCGCTGAACGGTTATGGTGAGATTTTCTTCCGGAATACCATTGCTTCCGGAGTAATTCCCCAGATTTCCGTGATAATGGGGCCTTGCGCAGGGGGAGCTGTATACTCACCGGCATTGACTGATTTTATTTTCATGGTTCAAGGTACCAGCCAGATGTTTATTACGGGGCCCCAGGTAATTAAGGCTGTAACCGGTGAAGAGGTGACCATGGAAGCCCTGGGCGGGGCGGCCACCCATAACCAGACCAGCGGTGTTGCTCATTTTATGGCCCCTGATGAAGAAACCTGCCTGCAAATGGTTCGTTTGCTGCTGAGTTATCTGCCTTCCAATAACCTGGAGGAACCCCCGTTATATGCTCCTCAGGAACCGGCAGGCAATCCGGAAGAGCTGTTGCAGATTATCCCCGATAACCCGAATATGTCTTACGACGTGCGCAAGATAATTAACCTGATTGTGGATGGGGGACAATTCCTTGAGGTACAGCCTCTTTATGCTCGTAATGCTGTAATTGGTTTTGCCCGGATAAATGGGCAGGCCGTGGGAATAGTAGCCAACCAGCCCGATTATCTGGCCGGCTGTCTGGACATTAACGCTTCCGATAAAATCAGCCGCTTCGTTCGCTTCTGTGACTGTTTTAACCTGCCGTTGATTACTTTTATGGATGTACCCGGTTTCCTTCCAGGAACTGCACAGGAATATGGTGGAATTATACGACACGGGGCCAAGATGCTTTATGCTTACTCCGAAGCCACTGTACCCAAGATCACCATTATCCTGAGAAAAGCTTACGGGGGAGCTTACCTGGCCATGTGCAGCAGTTCCTTAAGAGCGGATGCTGTATTTGCATGGCCAACAGCCGAAATTGCCGTGATGGGTCCCGAGGGAGCCGTGAACATCATCTACCGGAAAGAAATTGCTGAAGCGGAGAACCCCATGGAAATGCGGGCCAGGTTAACCGCCGAATATCGGGAGAAGTTTGCCAATCCTTATGTTGCCAGCGCCAGGGGTTATATAGAAGATGTTATCGATCCCCGTGACACCAGATCGAGAATAATTGTTACCCTGGAATCGCTGGCTGGTAAGCGGGAAACAAGGCCCCGTAAAAAGCATGGTAACATGCCGGTGTAATCGAAAGGGGGTTGCGTAATGTGGCTTTGAATAAGCCAGTAGTATCCATAAATGTACGTCCTCAGGTCGTGGCGGCTATTACTGCTGCCCTGGTTGCTGCTGGCTATCTGAGCAAAGGTAGCCGGATTGCTTCCGTTCGTTCTCTTAAACGTATGAACCCTTGGAAAATGGCCGGTTTGCGCGAATTAATGCTTGGTCGAGATTTAAATAGCTTATAGTTTTGGGCTTGGTAAACAGGAGGGAAAACAATGAAAAAGTTTAAGGTACTGGTTAACGGAGAGCCCTTTGAAGTTCAGGTACAGGAAATTCAGGAGGCAACTGTTCCACCAAGTATGAAGGTGGTACAGAGCCGCCCGGCTGCTCCCCCGGCTCCGCCGGCCCAGGCTGCGCCTCCTCCAGCAGCAGCCACTACCACCCCGGCACAGGCGCCGGCACAGGCTGCCGTTCCGTCTGCCCCGAAACCGGCAGCTCCGGCCGGGGAAGGAACGGTTACCGCTCCCATGCCCGGGAATATTAATGCCGTTAAAGTTAAAGTGGGAGACCAGGTCAAGGTGGGAGACCCACTGGTAATCCTGGAAGCAATGAAGATGGAAAACGAAATAACTGCCCCGGTAGCCGGGACGGTGAAGGAAGTAAGGGTAAAACCGGGACAAACCGTTAATAATGGCGATATTCTGGTTATCATAGGTTAACATGAAAGAGTTTTTACTGAATCTTTTAAGGAGGGACCTGTTTTGAAGAGAAACAAAATAACCATCGTCGGGGCTGGAAACGTAGGTGCAACCTGCGCCCACTGGGCTGCAGCCAAAGAACTGGGCGATATCGTGCTTATAGACGTAGTGGAAGGAATTCCCCAGGGTAAGGCCCTGGATCTGATGGAAGCAGCACCTGTAGAAGGGTTTGATGCCCTGATCACCGGCACCAATAATTACGAAGACACCAGGGACTCCGATATAGTGATAATTACCGCCGGCGTTGCCCGCAAACCGGGGATGAGCCGGGATGACCTGCTGGCAACGAACTGTAAAATTGTTAAGTCTGTTACCGAGCAAGTGGTTAAATATTCACCCGACGCCTATATCATTGTGGTAACCAACCCGCTGGATGTAATGGCTTATGTGGCTTTGAAAACCAGCGGTTTCCCGCCCAACCGGGTTTTCGGTATGTCGGGTGTACTGGATTCAGCACGTTTCCGCACTTTTGTTGCCCTGGAACTGGGTATCTCCTTTGAGGATGTTACCACCTTTGTCATGGGTGGCCACGGTGATGATATGGTACCCCTGGTGCGGTACACTTATGCCGGGGGAATCCCCATTGAAAAGCTGATTCCTGCCGAGCGTATTGCAGCCATGGTGGAAAGGACCCGTAAGGGCGGCGGTGAAATTGTTAACTACTTGAAGACCGGCAGCGCTTATTACGCTCCCAGTGCCTCCGTCATACAAATGGTTGAAGCTGTTTTAAAGGATAAGAAGAGAATCTTGCCTGTGGCTGCTTATTTGCAAGGGGAATACGGTTACCGCGATATTTACCTTGGTGTACCGGCAATTATTGGCGGGAGTGGCGTAGAAAAGGTGCTTGAAATTGAGCTTACGCCCGAAGAAAAGGCTGCCCTGGATAAGTCAGCAAACTCCGTGCGCAGGTTGATGGAGGTATTGCCGCAGCTTTAAAATTTTGCCGGTTGAGGGGAGGATAGAAATGACTGAACCAAGGAAAGTTAAAATCACCGATACCACCCTGCGGGACGGTCACCAGTCTCTCCTGGCTACCCGTATGCGCATAGAGCATATGTTGCCCATTTGCGAGAAACTGGATCAAGTGGGTTTTCATTCACTGGAAGTTTGGGGTGGAGCCACATTTGATGCGTGCATGCGTTTTCTCAACGAAGATCCTTGGGAGCGGTTGCGCATTTTGCGCCGTCATTTGAAAACACCCCTGCAAATGCTCCTGCGGGGACAGAATGTGGTGGGCTATAAACATTATCCTGATGACGTTCTTACTGAATTTATTAAAAAGACGGTTTATAACGGGTTGGATATTTTCCGCATCTTTGATGCCTTGAATGACGTGCGCAATATGCAAAAAGCTATTGAGGTGGTTAAACAAGAAGGTGCCCATGCCCAGGCCACGGTAGTATATACCATCAGTCCCGTTCATGATCTGGAGTATTACGTAAAAACCGCCAAGACCCTGGAGGAAATGGGTGCTGACTCCATTTGTTTAAAAGATATGGCGGGTATTCTCGCTCCTCAACCTGCCTATGAAATTATTAAAGAATGGAAATCAGTATTGAAGATACCGGTGCAGCTTCATTGCCATTACACCAGTGGTATGGCTTCTATGGCTTACCTGCGGGCTATAGATGCAGGAGTGGATATCATTGACTGCGCCATTTCCACCATGGCCTTGCAAACATCCCAGCCAGCTACTGAAACCATGGTAGCCGCCCTGCAGGGTACGCCTTACGATACGGGGCTGGATTTAAAACTGCTTTCTGAAATTGCTGAGTATTTTAAGGAAGTGCGTAAGCATTATAAGGAATTTGATGTGGCGTCACCAAATGTTGATGTCAACGTTATGATTTATCAAATTCCTGGCGGGATGATGTCCAACTTTATTTCCCAGCTCAGCCAGCAAAATGCTCTCCATCGCTTACCCGAAGTGTTGGAGGAACTGCCACGGGTACGCAAAGAATTTGGCTATCCGCCTCTGGTGACTCCTTCCAGTCAGATTGTGGGTACCCAGGCTGTGCTTAATGTGTTATTTGGCCGTTATAAACTGCCTACCAATGAAGTTAAACAATACATGCGGGGATACTATGGCCAGCCTCCAGCCCCGGTGGATGAGGAAGTACGTAAAATGATCATTGGTGATGAAAAGCCCATTACCTGCCGGCCGGCAGACATGCTGGAGCCCGGATTGCCTGCTGCCCGCAAAGAAGCGGCTCCTTATATGCAAAAGGAGGAAGATGTTATTTCAGTGGCCCTCTTCCCGCAGATTGCACCTCAGTTTTTAAAAGAACGCCTGGCCAAAAAGTTAAAAGTGGACCTGGAACTGGCTGCCCAAGGCAGTGAATTCTACCCCGCTTAAATATATGTGGACAAAACTCCCCTGGAGTCACTTGTTGAGCGCCGGCGATATGCTGGCGCTTTTTGTTTTGAATTTGGTTTAGCACGGAAAGCATGTAAATTAAATTCCTTTTAACATAAATTTAATCTATAGCTAACCGAAGGATAACTCACCCGTAACACTTCTACTTTACAATGTTCCTGGTAAAAATAATGCAGCCCCCAGAGGCTGCTTGAGATAAAAATAGTAAAAAAGAAAAGGGGGGAGCAGATGTTGGGTAACAGGGCAAAGTGGATGCTGGTGCTGGCTGCAGTGCTGGTGCTGGTAGTGGCCCTGGCCGGTTGCGGTGGTGGAGAGCAGCCTTCCGGTGGACAAGCAGAGATTGCAGGTAACCTTACGGCGGTTGGTTCTACAGCCATGCAACCGCTGGTGGAACAGGCTGCCACCCAGTTCATGGCTAAAAATCCCAAGGCACAGATTGTGGTCCAGGGTGGCGGCAGCGGTACAGGCCTGACCCAGGTGGCCTCCGGTGCGGCGGATATCGGTAACTCCGATATTTTTGCTGAAGAAAAGAGCGGTATTGATGCCTCCCAGTTAGTGGACCACAAAGTTTGTGTGGTGGGGATGGCCACCGTGGTCAACCCCGGCGTAACGGTGGATAACTTGACCAAACAGCAGTTGGTGGATATCTTCACAGGCAAGATTACCAACTGGAAGGAAGTTGGCGGACCAGATCAGAAAATTGTGGTCATCCACCGGCCCAAGGGTTCCGGCACCCGCGCCACCTTCAAGAAATTTGCCCTGGGTGGCGTGGAAGACAGCGCCCCCGGTATGGAGCAGGATTCTTCCGGCACCGTGCGCAAGATGGTTGCCGAAACACCGGGCGCTATCTCTTACCTGGCACTGTCTTACATTGACAATAGTGTTAAGGCCCTCAAGCTCGATGGGGTGGAACCCACTGTAGAAAATATTGTCAACGGCAAGTATCCGGTATGGGCTTACCAGCACATGTACACCAAAGGTGAACCCACCGGCTTAAAGAAGGCCTTCCTGGATTACATGCTCGGTGACGAGGTACAGGGTCAACTGGTTGAGAAAATGGGTTATATCCCCATTACCAAGATGCAGGTAGAACGGGATGCCCAGGGTAATGTAACCAAGAAATAAGGTCTAGGATTCAGCTTTAGACGGTGGCGGGGCAGCCGGCGGTTATGGAACCGGCACTGCCTCGCTGCCTTTCGTGTTGTCAGAAGAGGAGGTAGTTATGCACAAGGAATTTTCCCCGGAGCCGGATGCAGAAAAAAGCTTCCGGGTCCCGGATAAAGGGAATATTCAAAGGCGCAAAAGATGCGGGGAATTTTTGGGGCGCTCGGCGGCCTTTCTGGCAGCAGCACTGGTAGTGTTACTCACTGTGTCTATTATTTATTTCATTGGGAGTAAAGGACTGGCCACCTTTACGGTACACGGGGTCAGGGTTACCGAGTTCCTTTTCAGCACCCAATGGTGGCCCGACCGGCCCCTTGAGGAAGGCGGCCCTGCTGTTGGCTCATTAACTTTCATTTTGGGTTCCCTCCTGGTTTCCCTGCTGGCGGTGGCCGTAAGCGCACCCTTGAGCGTCGTTGTTGCTGTTTTTATGGTGGAAATTGCGCCCGTATGGGGACAGAGAGTATTGCAACCGGCCATTGAGATTCTCGCCGGCATACCCTCGGTGGTTTACGGATATGTGGGTTTAAGCCTGCTGGTGCCTTTTATCCGCAATTATTTAGGTGGGGAAGGGTTTTCCGTTTTGGCCGGCTTTATTGTTCTTTCGATCATGATTTTACCAACCATAATCAGCGTATCTACCGACAGTTTGCGGGCCCTGCCGCCCCAGTGGAAGGAGGCAGCGCTGGCCCTGGGTTCCACCCGGTGGCAAACCATCCGCCTGGTACTGGTGCCGGCGGCCCGCTCGGGTTTAATTACAGCCGTTGTCCTGGGCCTGGCCCGGGCCTTTGGTGAGGCCCTGGCTGTACAAATGGTGATCGGCAACACCCGGACCATTCCCCATTCCCTTCTCGATCCAACGATTACTTTAACCAGCGCCATTACCATGGATATGGGATATACCATCATGGGCTCCTTGTGGAATAGCGCCCTGTGGTCTATGGGCTTGATTCTCCTGCTCATGTCTTTCCTGTTTATTCTGGTTATTCGGGTGGTTGTGCGGGGAGGGATGGTTAGATGAATGCCCGGCTGGCGGATCGCCTGGCTACCATCATGTTCTGGATGGGTGCCGCTGCGGTTCTGGCCATTTTAGCATTACTTTTGGGTTATATTCTCTGGCACGGCATCCGGGTTATTGATTGGCGTTTTCTGACCATGCCCCCCCAGACCATTGCTGCAGGCGGTGGGGTGGGACCACAGATTTTCAACTCCTTTTATTTGCTCCTGTTAACCATGTTCATTACCGCCCCCCTCGGTTTGCTGGCAGGTATTTACCTGGCCGAATACGCCGGTAAGGGACGTGTTACCGAATACATCCGCCTGTCCATCGAAACCCTTACCTCCCTGCCCTCCATTGTAGTGGGCTTGTTTGGTCTGCTTATCTTTGTCAACATGACCGGATGGGGGTATAGCTTAATGTCCGGGGCGCTGGCCCTGGCGGTGATTAACTTGCCGCTAATGGTGCGGATTTCCGAAGAATCCATTCGCAGCGTTCCCTCTGAGCTAAGGGAGGCCAGCCTGGCCCTGGGGGCCACTCGCTGGGAAACCATGTGGCGGGTGATATTGCCTTCCGCCTTTCCCGGTCTGGTTACGGGGGCCATTATTGCTGCCGGTAGGGTTTTTGGTGAGGCGGCGGCCTTGCTGTATACTGCCGGCATGAGCAGCCCCATCTTAAATTTCTCCGATCTCAATCCCTTGAGTCCCACTTCGCCCCTAAATCCCTTCCGTCCAGCCGAAACCCTGGCGGTGCACATCTGGAAAATCAATTCCGAAGCCCTGATCCCCGATGTGCGCCGGGTGGCCGACGGTTCGTCTGCCGTGCTTATTCTGGTTGTACTGCTTTTTAATATCTGTGCCCGCTGGCTGGGCCGGCGCATCTACCGCCGTT
The DNA here is from genome assembly GCF_000686645.1 of Desulfofundulus thermocisternus DSM 10259. NCBI lineage: Bacteria > Bacillati > Bacillota > Clostridia > Eubacteriales > Peptococcaceae > Desulfofundulus > Desulfofundulus thermocisternus. The sequence continues at coordinate 7,525 of NZ_JMLG01000006.1, read as the reverse complement.
TGACCGCCACGTAATTTTGTCACTCATCACGCGGGGAGAGCAAATTAAGTAGATAAGCCCAGGAAGAATTTAACTGGCCGGCCCGGCAGGCATTTTCCCACCCATTGGCCGGCCTTTTTAATCTAGCTGTGAAAAGGTTACGCAAAACTTGCTAAAAGTTCATAAATAATTAACCATGGTTTAATTAAAACTTACCAGCAGGTTAATAAAAAACGTTATAATAGGAGTCAGGAGGTGAGGCCGTTGGTTAAGATTTGGCGAGATCGTAATTTTCTTCGCGTGGGTGGCATTGTAGTTAACCACCATTTTAAGAAGTTACAAAAGGTACTGGAAGATACGGCCCGGGAAGAAGGGCGTATTGTCCTGGATTTGCGTGAGCTAGAGTTTATTGATGAGCCGGGAGTATGCCAGCTTTTTAGTTTCATTGATCAACTCTCTCAACGAGGTATCCGGGTGGAAGTGATCAATGCCCAGGACAAGGTGCTTTCCAAGTTTCTTGCGGTGGGAGCTCGTCTCTGGTTGGACGAGCAACTGTTTAGTAAAGTGGGGTAACAGTCCCTCCACCCCGATAAAGAGGGCGGGGTCGAGTTTTCCCCCGTGTGTGCTGATTAATCCTTGCAAAATCAGGTTATGATAATAGAGCGCTTACGGGGGAGGACTTGCCGTTGGTGATTAATCCTTCGACGTGGGCCATAGCCAAGCGGTTCTTAGCCGTGGCCGATCCTTTGCAAAACCTGGTGGACCGCGGGGGGATAACCCATACTTTTTGTAACCAGCAGGCCTTAACCATTTTAGAACAGGATGGTTTAAAAGAACAGGTTCGGTTGTTGCGCAGGCACCTGGTGACATTCAACCGGGGTACACTCTGGGCCGACCGGGGGTGGAAATGTTTCGCCCACTACCTGGACCCTCGTTCCGGAAAGGGCCTCGGATCGTGGCCTGATGCGGCTGGTGAGTGCGAGGAGTATTTTCAGCGGGCGCTGTCCTGCTGGTATCAAGGGAAAAAGGATCTGGCCTTTTTTTACCTGGGAGCCGCCGTTCACCTGGTGCAGGATTTATGTGTTCCCCATCATGCGCGCGGCGTAGCTTTTAACGGGCATCAACGATATGAAGCCTGGGTGCGAGAACACTGTGGCCTCTTCAGGGTTGACAGCGGTGGCTATTACCAGGTTGCTTCCCGGGCCGGTGATTGGGTTTATGCCAATGCCCGCCTGGCCAGGGAATATTACCCCCGGGTTAGCGCCGGGCAGGAATATCACGAAGTCACCGGTGTGCTGCTGGGCCTGGCCCAGCGCACCACTGCCGGCTTTTTAGCTTACTTTTTAAGCCGGGTTACGTAACCTTTATCCTATGCCCCACTACCTCCTTCTTCAATATAAAGGGACTGCGGTACAATACCGTCAGTCCCGCTTTTTTAAAGACAATATATGTTTAAAGCCAAATACCCTTATTAACGAATTTATAAGGGTAAATGTAACAAGGGGAGAGGAAAGCTGGTTCATATGATGCCGTCAAAATTTATAGTAGCTCCATCCGTACATCCAGCAGTTCCACCGTTCCCAGGTCCTCAACAAAACGTACCACTGCCGCCAGGGTCTGGTGAACATGGGCACTGTCATTACTGACAAAAGATACCCCTATGGTAGAGAAGTGCCAGGTGTCCTGTTTATCTACTTCGGCTACGGAAACGTTGTAGCGGGCCTTTACCTTATCCAGCAAGCTTTTTAACACCCGCCGCTTGCTTTTTAAAGAATCAGCTTCACTCATGCGTAACTCCATTACCAGTATACCTACAATCAATATGCGTTCCTCCTGCCTACAGGGTGCTGGTTTGCACTTCTTTTGATTTATTATTTGTCATGCGGATGTGTTTTCCCTTCAGTTCGGCCAGCAACATGCCACTAAGGATTAAGATGCATCCTATGATTTGGCGCGGGGTGAGTATTTCCCCTGCTAAAAAATAGGCGCTTAAAGCGGCAAAGACGGGTTCCATGGTAAAGATAATCGCCGTATGGGTAGCGGAGGTAAAGCGTTGAACGTTATTTTGAATCAGAAAGGCCAGGGCGGTGGCCGGTATAGCGGTCAGCAGCAGAGCTATCCATACCGGGCGGTTTAATTTGCTCCGGCCAGGTCTCGGTAGCCAGTCCAAAAAGAAAACCGGCCAGGGAAACAATTCCGATCTGAATTAAAGCCAACAGGGGAGGGTGGAGGTGGCGGGCATAACGCCCAACCGTGATGATATGTATCGCAAAACAAAGGGCACAAAAGAAAACCAGCAAATCCCCATAATTAATACTTAATCCTCTTCCCAGGGACAATAACCCCAGCCCGGTGGCGGCCAGGACTACACCTATGGCAGCAAAAACACCGGGCTTTTGGCCCTGGCAGTGGCCGGTTGCGGCGGGCAACCTCGTTTATCGGGTGTATTCTTGGTTTAATTGCCGGGTTATTGCGGCTTTCCCGTAATCGTGTTTTAAGTTTTCTGTCCGTCTGTTATGTGGATTTTTTCCGGGGTACTCCGCTATTGGTTCAGATCGTGATTGTTTATTTTGGCATCCCCCAGATCTTAAAAGATATTCAAAATCAGCTAGTACAGGCCTGTGGAGCCTATATTGCTGAGATTTTCCGGGCCGGCGTTCAGTCCATTGAGAAAGGGCAGATGGAAGCAGCCCTTTCTCTGGGGATGACCCATGGACAGGCCATGCGCTACGTTATTTTACCCCAGGCTTTTAAGCGGGTGATCCCCCCCCTGGGCAACGAGTTTATCGCCATGCTTAAAGACACCTCCCTCCTTTCGGTCATCGGCTTTGAGGAACTTTTCCGCCGGGGTCAGCTCATTGTGGGGGCTACCTACCAGGCCTTTCAGCTCTAGATCCCGAAATGGTCGGTGAAGTTCTTTCCGTAATGAAGGATCTGGCCCGGGAGGGTATGACCATGGTGGTTGTGACCCACGAGATGGGATTTGCTCGGGAGGTGGGAGATCGGGTTCTGTTTATGGATGACGGGCGTATTGTGGAAGAAGGAAATATCGAGGTAAAACCCGGTTTTGATCCAGCTTTGCTTTCTCAGGTAGTCCGGGTTCTGGTATCGTTATGTTGAACGAATTAGGCATCGCCGGGTTTACAATCCAATACGGGCTAACGATTTGCGCAAGTCCATCGACGGGCTGGCCGTTTTTATTTATTTTTTTATTTATTCCCGGCAACTTATTAGGTTTGGATGGGTTGACTGGGTAATATGATAATTGATAAAATAGTAATTGATAAAATAAAAGGTTAGATAAAAAGATTTTATAGGAAAGGAGGATACATACGGATAAAATTAAAGTCCAGGGACTGGTGAAGATTTTCGGTCCTAATCCTGAAAGTGCCTTATCCCTGCTCCAACAGGGCTATAGTAAAGAGCAGATATTAGCCAAAACCCGGCAAACTGTTGCTGTTACTAACGTCAATTTTACAGTGCGTGAAGGGGAAGTCTTTGTTATTATGGGGCTTTCCGGAAGTGGAAAATCTACTGTCTTACGCTGTATTAACCGCCTTGTAGAGCCTACTGGAGGAAAAGTGTTCATTGATGATGAAGATGTTACTGCAGCTAACGATGTACGTTTACGAGAAATTAGACGCAAAAAAGTAGGTATGGTCTTTCAGCGTTTTGCTCTTTTTCCTCACCGTACGGTGCTGGACAATGTGGCCTACGGACTGGAAATACAAGGCGTGGAAAAGGACGAGCGTTATGCCCGGGCACGGGAAATGCTAGCATTGGTAGGGTTGAACGAATGGGAAATGGCTCTGCCGGACCAGCTTAGCGGGGGAATGCAGCAACGGGTTGGGCTAGCACGTGCCCTGGCAAGTGACCCTGATATCCTTTTAATGGATGAGGCTTTTAGTGCACTGGATCCATTGATTCGCCGTGAAATGCAAAATGAGTTACTGTCCTTGCAGAGCAAAGTAAATAAAACCATTATTTTTGTTACCCATGACCTGGACGAGGCTTTGAAAATTGGCGACCGTATTGCCCTGATGAAGGACGGAAGCATTGTCCAGGTAGGCACCCCTGAGGAAATTCTTACCCGACCGGCCAATGAATATGTGGCCAAATTTATCGAAGACGTGGATGTCACCAGGGTATTGACAGCTGAAGATGTAATGAGGCCAGCTGGGTCTGTTTCCTTAAAAGACGGGCCCAGGGTAGCCTTGCGTCGCATGCGCAAGGAAGGATATTCCAGTATCTTTGTGGTAACCCGTGATCGTAAGCTGGCTGGACTGATCACGGCGGAAGAGGCATTGGAAGCGAGCGAAAAAGATAAAGAAGACCTCTCGGAAATTTTACGTCATGATTTTCCCACGGCTCTTCCAGAAACACCTTTAAATGATCTTATCCCCCTCCTGGTCCATTCCAAATTTCCCCTGGCCGTTATCGATGATCAGAAACGTCTGTTAGGAGTTATTGTGCGCGGAGCATTGCTAGCAGCCCTGGTACGGAAAGGGGGAATGAAGTGATTTTCAGTATTCCTTTAGGTCATTGGGTAGAGCTGTTTATAAATTTCCTCAAGGAACATTGCGGTGGTTTTTTTAACTTTATCAATGATAATCTTGATAATTTGATGGGGCTTTTAACCAGCCTATTTTTGGTGATAAACCCGTACATTTTGATTATATTGCTAGTTGCACTGATCTGGTTTTTTAGCAAGAGAAATGTAGCTTTATGGAGTGGTATTGGTCTGTTGCTTATTTATAACCTTAACCTTTGGGAAGCGGCTATGGAAACCCTGGTTCTGGTAATTTGTGCAACGTTATTAGCCCTGATTCTAGGTTTACCTGTGGGTATATTAACTGCGTGGAGCAACCTGGTGCACAGGGTGACCATGCCCATTCTCGATTTTATGCAGACTATGCCTCCCTTTGTTTATTTAGTACCCGCAGTAATTCTATTAGGTATTGGCAGGGTACCGGCTCTTCTGGCTACGGTAATCTTTGCCATGCCGCCGGTGATCAGGCTAACGGGTCTGGGTATCAGGCAGGTTCCCGTGGATTTTCTGGAAGCAGCGGAAGCCTTCGGTTCCACACGTGCCCAAAAATTATTAAAAGTGCAACTGCCGCTGGCTTTGCCCACGATTATGGCTGGTATTAACCAGTGTATCATGTTGTCACTATCCATGGTCGTAATAGCGGCTATGATTGGGGCTGGAGGTTTGGGTGGCGAGGTGTTGCGTGGCCTGCAAAGGCTGGACATTCCCCGGGGTTTTGAAGGCGGGTTGGCCATTGTTATCCTGGCCATCATTCTGGATAGGGTTACCCAGGCTTTAGGGCAGAAAGATAAAAGAAAGGGGAATTGACCATGCTCAGAAAATACCGGGTAATGATGTTGCCTGTATTGATGTTATTTCTTGTAGCTGCCGTATTTGGCTGTACGACAACAGCAGCTGAAAGGGAAAGCAGTGGAGGATCGGTTAAGGAGAAATTTAACGGGGAGATTATAGGTATCGAACCTGGGGCAGGAATCATGAAGGCCACTGAAAAAGCAATTGAAGAATACAATCTTGACTATACTTTAAAAGATAGTTCCAGTGCCGCTATGGTAGCTGCATTGAAGTCGGCTATTGAAAATGAAAAGTGGATTGTGGTTACCGGCTGGACGCCCCACTGGATGTTTGCCAGGTGGGACCTCAAGTACCTGGATGACCCCAAAGGAGTTTATGGGGAAGAAGAACATATAGCCACCATTGTGCGCAAAGGTTTAAAGGATGATGCTCCGGCCGCGTATCAAATGCTGGATGCATTTTACTGGCAACCATCTGATATGGAAGCGGTAATGCTGGATATTAATGTTAACAATATGGACCCCGATGAAGCAGCTCAAAAATGGATCCGTGAAAATGAGGATACGGTTAATAAATGGATTCCAGAAGGGGTACCTTTGGGTAACCAGAAAAAACTAAGCCTGGGCTATGTGGAGTGGGATTCTGAAATTGCTAGTACTCATGTGGTGAAGCATGTACTCTTAAAGATGGGTTATGATGTTGAACTCAAAGCAGTGGATGCTGGAGTTATGTGGACGGGTATTGGTGCCGGGCAATTTGATGCCATTGTAGCTGCTTGGTTACCGTATACCCACGGAGATTACTACGATCAGGTAAAGGATAAGGTAGAAAACCTTGGCCCCAATCTGGAGGGAGCAAAGATAGGTCTGGTCGTTCCGAAATACGTAACTATTAATTCCATAGAAGAATTGAATAATTAAATAATATGGTTTTAAGGGGTAAGCCGGCGGCATTAAACTTTTGGGAGTAGTATTTTTACTACTCCTCCTTTTTTTAATGTTGCTTGATACATATCATATATATATGGATGGCTACTTACTAGGCAAATGTAAGTAGTGTATCGTTTTTCTAGTCACTTTATTAAACTAATTACAAACGACCATTTCGATTTCACAGGATAGTTCCTATAAGTTCCTATAATAAGTATTATGTCAACCGGCCCCGGAAACTCCTGCCACTTCGGCGCGCTCCGGGCCGGGCACTGCGCTTGCAAAAGCCCTGTGGCTTCACGGCTGTTTATAAATCAAGTCTTTATAAATCAAGTCATTGAATACAAATCGAATTGAATTATAATATAGATGTAAATGGCCTATTTTAGCTTTGTTATGGGGGGTTATAATTTTATGTTACGTAATATTTTCATGTTCCTTTTTGTTTGTTTTTTTGTAACGCTAACTGCCTGTTCACGGGTTGATGATAAGGTAAATAATAACCAGGTACCTGATATATCTGGAGAACGTTTTGAACGTTTTAAAGTAATTTATGAACATCCTGAGACAAAGAATTTAGGCGGCTTTACTGTTTTACGGGATACTGTAACTGGACAGGAGTATTTAGTTATTACCGGACTGAATGGTGCTCCAGCAGTTATTCCACTAAAAGAAAATTCACCATCGAGCGACCGGGCTGCAATTACGGTACCCGATTATTGAAAACTATTTTCCCAATCTGCTACCTTTAGCTGGAAATACTCCTCCATGGATTAATCGTGCATCGGATACATTAAAAAATATATTGGGGTCTAAATTATTTAAAATGGATAAAGCTTTTTGCAGATCTCGTCTCTTCAATAAGACAAACAGTACCGTTCTTTCTCCACACTGGCCCTGACAATCTACGCTGGTAACACCAAAACCTTCCTGACGCAATTTATTAATAAGATGCGGGGTTAATTGTGGTTCGGGAAATACCTGCAGTGAAAGGTATCCCAGGGCAAGCTTGTTCTCAATAAAACTACCAATGTAGTTACCTGTTGCAAATCCACCTGCGTATGCGATCACTTTTAATGGATCATCTAACCCCCCGGCCAGTACTTTATTGAGTGCTAAAATAAATATCGACACCTCAAGGAAACCAATAATAGCTGCCAGTAACCGTTTATCTCTCATTAACTGAACTTTAACACCCAATCCCAACAAAACCCCGGAAAATCAAGGCTTCCGGGACATAACGAGTTGGCGTGCCACAACATTTTCCCTTATTGTG